>CAMSTM010000007.1 GCA_947063675.1 uncultured Lachnospiraceae bacterium
CGGTGCTTTTCTGCTCGAAATAAGCCAGCGTAATATGTCTTGTGGCTTTATCAATGGTAATCGGGGTAATCGGGGTAGGGATTTTCTGAATCAGCGCCAGACCGCTTTCCAGATATTTCTCATTGGTCCTGTTTACGAGCTCCTCCAGGGTGGAGCCTCTAAGACCTCTCGAACTCCATGTAGCCATTGCTTAACACATCCTTCACAATTATTCTGAAAGTGTCCGAAATCTTTCGGGAACAGGCGCTTCAAATACCTTTTTGCTTAAGGCTTCAAAAGGCGCTTTCATTTCAGGAAATTCCAGACGGCAGGCGTATAAAAGCTGGCTGTTTATGTGAAATTTCCTTTTATAGCTGTCATTAAAACTCCTGTCACCGTATTTGTAGTCCCCGACCAGCGGATGGCCGATGCCCGCCATATGGACACGAAGCTGATGGGACTTCCCTGTAATCAGCTCTGCTTCCACCAGCGTGCGGTCTTTAAACTGCTTTATGGGATAATACCTTGTTTTTATAAATGCGGCTCCGGCATCTGTACTTCCGTCTGCAAAATTACATGCTTCGGCGCCTGATTGTCCGTCCGCGGCAATGCCCCCGCTTACCAGCCGTACCTTATTGGAAGCCTCATCCTTTATAAGATACCCTTCAAGGACATCTCCCTCACCGACGCGCCCCTTCACAAGCATCCGGTAATACTTTCCAATCTCCCGGTTTCGGAAAAGCCGGCTCATCTCCCGGCTTCCGGCAAGGGATTTTGCCCCCACAATAAGTCCGGCGGTATTGCGGTCAAGGCGGTTGCATACAGAGGGTTTCCAGGCAGCAAGACTGCTTTCATCGAATTTCCGGTACGGTTTTTCATTTCCCGTCCGTGTTTCTTTTTTGCCGCTGTCTCCTGACAGCAGATAGCCTGTCATCCATTCATTTAAAGACAAATCGGAAAATTCCGCCTTCTGCGACAAAACGCCGGCGGGTTTATTCATAATCAGAATATGTTCATCCTCATAAATAACCTGAATCCCTTTCAGCTTTTTGTAAGCTTCCTCATATTCCGTGATTTTCCTTGCGGTTTTATCCTGCGCCTCCTTAAAATTGCCGATAGTTTCGTCCGAAAGATAAAGGCACAGTATATCCTCTTTTTTAAGGCGTTCGTTCCCCTCCGCCTTTTTCCCGTTCAGAGTAATGTTTTTTTTCCGCAGCATCTTATAAAAAAAAGAGGATGGAGCCAGAGGCATAATCTTATGAAGAAACTTATCCAGCCTCTGTCCGGCTTCATCTGCGCTTATTTTAATCTCCTGCATTACTTTCGCCTTTCCTGCCGATATTCTCATCTTTCCCCGAGAAGCAAATCCGCGCTGACTGTCTGCGCCCGCTTCAGATGCCTTAAAGTGAAATATCATACAATAATACCCGAACCTCATCATCCTTTTTCGGATTGTTATCCGGTTTTATCTGATTCAGATTCTTAAGCTGTTCACAGTACTTCTGCAGCCTGTCAGAAATCGTGATGGTCATATCCTTTATACCGCCCTGCTTCAGCATGGTCTGCAAATGTTCCTGACAGGCTCTGATATCGCATTTTTCATCCTCCGTATAGCCTAAGATGACTTTTCCCTCCACAATCATATGGCTTAAAGCAAAATTATTCTGATAGGAGGTAAAATACATATCGTACATACCGATTAATCTGCCTTCCAGGGGCCTGATGGATTCTTTTGCCAGCTCGCTGCAGCCCTTCGCACGGAAAAGCATAATCGTGTTTACCAGACTTTTACAGGCCGGAAGGCAGCCTAAAACGGCTACAATGGTAAGAAGATTTTCTTTTTTGCCGGTGGTGACGATACCCGCCGCAAAAAGGGCGAGAGAAATTCCGAAAAGCACCGCCGTCCATGCCGTCGCCCGGATTCTTTTTGCCGCAAGATAGCCAAAACAGCCCTTAACCGCTTTCTTCAAATCAGCCTTCCTCCCTCCTGATATCGGAAAAATCCATGATATAGTAATCCGCCAGTTTCTTTTTCTCCGCCTCAGAGGTTCTTGAGCAGTTATCGTCCACGGCGCAGGTTTTCATGCCCGCCGCCCGTCCGGCGTTTATTCCGTCCACGATATCCTCAAAGACAAGGCATTTTTCGGGACTTACCCCGCACCGCCTTGCAGCCTCCAGATAAATATCCGGCGAGGGCTTTCCTTTTTCCACCTCGCACCCTGTCACAATGCAGTCAAAATATTCGGAAAGTCCGTGAACCTGCATCACATTTTCCACAAGCTCTCTGGAATTGCTGGTGGCAATCCCCATCTTTATTCCCTTTTGACGGCAGTATGCCACAAATTCCCCGGCGCCTCTTTTTAGAGGAACCTGATGAGTATACTTATCCCATGCCATACGGTTCCAGTCTTCTTTTATTTTTTCCACGGAGTCGGGAATCCCGAACCTGTCCTTAAAATACTGCGCTCCCTCCGTAAAGCTCATTCCGCCGATATCCTCCTGAAGCCCCTCAGGGACAGGAATCCCGAAACCGGCCAGATAGGCAATATCGATATCCTTCCATATCCACATGGAATCCACTAAAGTGCCGTCCAAATCAAACAGCACCGCATCTATGTTCTCAAGCATAAGCGCGTACCTCATTTCATAAGTATAATTATAACATAAAAGGGAAAAAGCCTTTATGAAAACAAAATTGTCGTCCGCGGAGTTTTATTTTTATACCTGCCTTGCTTTTCTGATTACCGCCGTTATTCTTCTCTTTCCGGCAGACTGTCTGTCCTTTGCCTTAAAAGGGCTCAACCTCTGGTTTGAGAGGATGATACCCACCCTCTTTCCTTTTATGGTTTTATCCGGCATCATTATCCGTATGGATTTGACGGACGCCTTCGTAAAAATATTAAATCCCATTCTCGGCGGGCTGTTCCGAATAAGGCCCGCCTGCGTGTACGGAATGCTGGTGGGATTTTTGTGCGGATTTCCCATGGGAGCCCATGTGGCGGCCCAGCTCTATGAGCAGGGACAGATTTCAAAAGCGGAGGCGGCTTATCTTCTTTCCTTCTGCAACAATATCGGCCCTGTTTACTTTTTGAGCTTCGTGATGCCGGTATTGTCTCTGGAAAAGCCGGCGCCTTTTCTTTTCGGCATGTACGGGCTGCCCTTTCTCTATGGGCTGCTTCTTCGATACACCGCATTTAAAGAAGAAATCGACGCCTGTACCGGAAGAAAGCTCCCCGCCAGGGGACAGACATCCCTTTTAAGCGCCATGGATGAATCCGTTTTCAGCGCCCTTTCGGGAATTGCCAGACTGGGCGGATATATGGTCTTTTTTAACCTTCTGTTTATTCTTCCTGTGCTGGCAGCCGGAATTTTTTCTCTCAGTGAAAAGACTGCCGCGCTTTTTACAGGCGGCGCCTCCTGCCTTCTGGAAATCACCGGCGGCATTCATCTGGTGGGAAACAGCGCTCCTTATCTGGTGCTGTGCATTCTTCCCTTCGGCGGTCTCTCCTGCATCGCCCAGACCTACAGCATGATAAAAAACACAGACCTTTCCATCACGGAATATGTAATGCACAAAATGATTCTCACCGCCGCCACTGTGCTGTACTACCTGTTGATTTTATAGATTTGCAGGCTCTGTACAAAGCAGAAGCCGGATTTTAAAAACCCGGCTCACATATAGGAGTAAGCCGGGAACGCATTCTGTATTTTATAACAAATCAAGATTCAGGTTCTCACCGCCGCCGGCATTTGGGGCTCCTTCGGGACTTGCCGCCGGGTAGCTGTCCGGTTCCGGGGGATTCAGCTCCACTCTGTTGGTATTTATCACGTCGTTATAATGATTCAGCGCACCGAAAAAGCTCTCGTAATGCTCTGTGGTGGTACGCATGGTCTGATTGATGAGATTTTCCACATTGGCTAAAATATCATCCGTATACTGCATTGCCGCCATCCGCATATTATTGGCCTCTATGGTTGCATTGTCAAGAATCTCCTGCGCCTGCAAGGTGGCCATCTTCACCACCTCGTTGGCCTGCGCATAAGCCTGCTGCATGATTTCATGCTCATTAATCAGTTCATTGGTATGAACGGTGGCATCATTAATCAGAGCCTCGGCTTTAGCTCTTGCATCGCTCAAAATGGCTTCCTTATTGCTGATGATTTTCTGATACCGCTTGATTTCATCGGGAGTCTTCATGCGGAGCTCTCGCAAAAGCTCGTCAATCTCCTCCTTGTTCACAATAATCTTCGTATTGGAAAGAGGCTGGTATTTACAACTGTCAACATACTCCTCGATTTCATCAATTAATTGTTCAATTTTGCTGCTCATGCGCCTTCCCCCGTTTACTTCTTTAAAAACCCGTATTTCTGATACACAAGCTCTGCCACAAAATCAGGTACGCACATGGAAATATCCCCGTTAAAGCTCGCAATTTCCTTCACGCTGGAAGAACTAAGGTAAGCGTATTCCAGGCTGGTGGTAAGAAACATGGTATCTAATTCCCCTCTGGAGAGCTTGGCGTTTGTCTGTGCATTCTGGAGTTCGTACTCAAAGTCGGTAATTGCGCGCAGCCCCCTGATTACCACGGGAACATCTCTGGATTTGGCATAATCCACCAAAAGCCCGCTGAAAGATTCCACCTTCACATTTGGCATATCGGCAACAGCTTTCTGTAATATCTTAACACGTTCTTCCACAGAAAACAATGGAGTCTTTAATTTATTATTCAGGACGCTGACCGTTAATTCATCGAAGATTTTCGCCGCACGCTGTATAATATCCAGATGTCCGTATGTCATCGGGTCAAAACTGCCGGGATAAATTGCTTTTCTCATAATCCTACACCCCTCATATCGTCTGCCGCTGTAAAAATCGTCTGCAGACTCATAATTTTTTTATAAATACATGTTTGTTGGTTCTGTATTTCTTCTCCCTGACGGCTTCAAATCCAAGGTCTTTCAGGAAATCCATATTTTTCCCGGCTTCCGCTTCCAGGATTATCACCGTGTTTTCGGTAACGTAGGGCATCTCCCGGAGCGTTCTGAAAATGCCGGCCTCATACCCTCCCTGATAGGGCGGGTCCATAAAAATAATGTCCGCCTCCCGCTCGTGAATCTGGCGAAGCGCCGCAGCCGCATCCTGCCTGAGCAATGTTGCATTCTCTGAAAGCTTCGTAAAAATAAGGTTATCCCTGATACAGGCGGCGGATTCCGACGCGCTGTCAATAAAATAAGCGTGGCGGGCGCCCCTGCTTAAGGCTTCAATACCGATTCCGCCGCTTCCCGCAAACAAATCGATAAAAAGGCTGCCCGGCACCTCCATCTGAATCATATTAAAAAGGGTTTCCTTGATTCTGTCCGTTGTGGGACGAACCTCTGTTCCGGCGGGGGTTTTGAGCCTCAGGCTCCTTGCCTTTCCGGCTATTACACGCATATGCGCTCCTTTCCTCAAAGCCCTCTTGGCTTTGTGCCTTTTCCGTCTCTCTTTGCCGTTTTCATTTTCGTCAAATCAAGAGGCTTGTTTTTATAGTCAATCACCAGGCTTTCGCCCACCTTCGTATAATAAACTTCTTCTATAAAATCGTCGCCGCCCAGCTTCATTCCCCGGACACCCACGGCGTTTTTCTTTTTGTCGGGAATTTCCTCCACGTCAAATTTCAGGAAGAAGCCGTTTGCGCTTTTTAAAATAACCTGTCTCTGTTCGTTTAAGACGGTGACGTCCGCCACCTCGTCTCCCTCCGCCAGTTTGGTCGCGGCAACCGTCCGCTTTGCCACGTCAAACTCGCCTCCGTCTACCACCTTCATCATGGCAAGCTTCGTGGTAAATACCATACGGTAGAGGTTCAGGCTCGTCTGGCTGTGGACGGCAATCACGGACTCCTTTTCCCCGTTAAAATTACTGATGTTATCAATAGGGATTCCCTTATCCCTGAATTTTCCAAAGGGAATATCCGAAACCTTTACGGTGTATAGCTGTCCGGTATTGGTAAATACGCAGATTCTGCCTGTGTTTTTACAGGAAATCACATATTTGTTTTCTCCCTCCGCCGCTTCCCGGTTCCTTTCATATGCGGCGGTATCGATAACCCTTGCGTAGCCAAAGCGGTCCATCAGGAAAACCACTTCCGTTTCCTCAATTTTTTTCTCGGTATAAACCGCCTCCGCCGCGTTTTCAATGACAGTTCTTCTTTTCCTGCCATAAGCCTTACGGATGCCCTCAAGCTCGTTGATAATCACCTGTGCCATGGAATCCCGGCGCTCTAAAATATCCTCGTAGCGATAGATATTTGCCATGGTTTCCTCATGCTCGTTAATGAGAGCCTCCAGCTCCAGGCCAATGAGTTTATACAGACGCATTTCAAGAATGGCGTTCGCCTGCTTTTCCGTAAAATTAAGCTGAGAGGCCATCACCTTTGATTCTCTCGAACGGAATTTGATTCCTGTGGTTTTCCCTTCCGTGAGGCAGGCCTTTGCCATTGCCCTGTCTTTGGAGCCCCGCAGGATTTCGATTACAAGGTCGATTACATTGCAGGCCTTGATTAGGCCCTCCTGAATTTCCTTCCGCTCTCTCTCCTTTTCAAGGAGGGTGGTGTATTTCCTGGCCGCCACCTGGAACTGGAAGTCCACGTTATGCTTAATAATCTGCCGAAGGCTCATTACCTCCGGCCTGCCGTCCGCTATGGCAAGCATATTTACGCCAAAGGTGTCCTCGAGACGGGTTTTTTTGTACAGCATATTGACAAAGTTGTCGGCATCGGCATCCTTGCGCAGCTCAATTACAATCCGAATGCCTTCCTTGGAGGACTGGTTGGAGATATCCACGATGTCCGGCGCCTTTTTGCTCTCCGCAAGGGCGGCTACATCCATCAGGAATTTAGAGATATTCGCTCCTATCATGGGATAGGGAATCTCTGTGATTACCACGTTGATTCTCCCAGCTTTGCCCTTCTCAATATCCACTTTCCCCCGGACTTTGATTTTTCCAACGCCCGTTTTATAGATACTTTTCAGCTCGTCCTTGTTAATCACAATGCCGCCGGTAGGGAAATCCGGCCCCTTGATATATTTCATCAGCCCCTCGTCGGTGATGGTCTCGTCCAGCATATAGGCTTTTACCGCATCCACCACTTCTATGAGATTATGCGGCGGAATGCTTGTGGCCATACCTACCGCGATTCCCTCGGAGCCGTTTACAAGGAGGTTGGGAATTTTTGCCGGGAGAACCGCCGGCTCCGTCTCCGTTTCGTCGAAATTAGGGATAAAATCCACCACATCCTTATCCAAATCGGCCAGAAAAGCCTCCTGAGTGACCTTTTCAAGCCTTGCCTCCGTATAACGCATGGCGGCTGCGCCGTCGCCTTCAATATTTCCGAAATTTCCGTGGCCGTCAATCAGTGGAAGGCCCTTTTTAAATTCCTGGGTCATCACCACCAGCGCATCGTAGATGGAGCTGTCGCCGTGCGGGTGGTATTTACCCATGGTGTCTCCCACAATACGGGCGCTTTTCCTGTAGGGACGGTCGTACCGGATTCCCAGCTCATGCATGTCATAAAGAACCCGGCGCTGCACCGGCTTTAAGCCGTCTCTGGCGTCCGGCAGCGCTCTCGCGATGATAACGCTCATGGCATAGTCGATATAGGATTTCTGCATCACCTCGGAATACTCGGCTTTGATAATTGTTTCTTCCATTATTTTCCCCTGTTTCTGGTCTGCGCACCCGGCGCTGCGTTGCTTTCGCCGTTCACGCGCAGAGTAATTTTATATATCCAGCTCCGCATCCGTGGCGTGTTCGTAAATAAACGCTTTCCGCGGCGGCACATCCGTTCCCATCAGCATTTCCGTCACCTCCGAGGCCATGCGGGCGTCCTCAATGGCAACCTGCTTTAAAATTCTTGTCTCGGGATTTAAGGTTGTCTCCCAGAGCTGGGAGGCGTCCATCTCCCCGAGTCCTTTGTATCTTTGCAGCGTAAAAGGCCCCTTGTGGCGTTTTCGGTACTTTTCCAGAGCCTTGTCGTCGTAGAGATATTCCTCCTCCCCCTTAGAGGGCATGGCTTTATAGAGAGGCGGCATGGCAAGATACACGTGCCCCTCGTAAATAAGCTCCGGCATAAAGCGGTAAAACAGCGTGAGAAGCAGCGTTGAAATATGAGCGCCGTCCACGTCCGCATCCGCCATGATGATAATTTTATCGTAACGCAGCTTTGAGATGTCAAAATCGTTGCCGTAGCCTTCGGAAAAGCCGCAGCCGAAAGCGTAAATCATGGTCTTGATTTCCGCATTTGCCAGAACCTTGTCAATGCTTGCCTTCTCCACGTTCAGGATTTTGCCCCGGATAGGAAGAATCGCCTGATAGGCCCGGTTTCTTGCCATCTTCGCGCTTCCTCCCGCGGAATCTCCCTCCACGATAAAGATTTCGCATTTTCCGGCGTCCTTTGACTCGCAGTTGGCCAGCTTTCCGTTGGAATCAAAGGAAAATTTCTGCTTTGTGAGCATATTGGTTTTTGCCCGCTCCTCGCTCTTACGGATTTTCGCCGCCTTTTCCGCACAGCCGATGACATTTTTGAGGGTATCCAGATTCCTGTCAAAATAGCGGACAAGCTCGTCCGACGCAATCTTGGATACCACCTTTGCCGCGTCCTGATTGTCCAGCTTCGTCTTGGTCTGTCCCTCAAATCTGGGGTCAGGATGCTTTAGGGAAATCACCGCCGTCATTCCGTTTCGCACGTCAGTGCCGGTAAAATTGGCGTCCTTTTCCTTTAAAATGTTTAAATCTCTCGCGTAAGTATTGATAATGTTGGTAAAAGCCGTCTTAAACCCGGTTAAATGGGTCCCGCCCTCCGAATTGTAGATATTGTTGCAAAAGCCCATCACGTTTTCGTGGAATTCATTGATGTACTGCAGGGCCCCCTCCACGGAGATTCCTTCGCTTTCCCCCTTAAAATAAATCACGTCGCAGATGCTTTCTTTTGATTTATTCATATCCCGGATAAAGCCGATAATCCCGTCGGGTTCATGGTATTCGATATGTTCTGTCTGCTCTTTTCTTTTATCTTCAAAGACAATGGTCAGTTCAGGGTTCAGGTAGGCCGTCTCGTGCATCCGGCTCTTGATATCGTCCTCCTTGAACCGTGTCCTGTCAAAAATCGTATCGTCAGGAAGGAAGTTTATCTTCGTCCCGCTCTCTTTTGTTCTGCCCACCACTGGAAGCAGCCCGTCCACAAGCTCTGTTACCGGATTTCCTCTCTCGTAGCTGTCCTCATAAATACGTCCGCCGTTTTTGACCTGAACGGTCAATCTTGTGGAAAGCGCATTTACAACGGAAGAACCCACCCCGTGCAGGCCGCCGCTGGTCTTATAAGCCGAATCGTCGAATTTGCCGCCTGCGTGAAGTGTGGTAAAAACCAGACGCTCCGCGCTGATTCCCTTTTCATGCTTCCCCACGGGAATCCCGCGGCCGTTGTCCTCTACCGTGGCGGAACCGTCCGCCTCGAGAGTCACGTAAATGTGGCTGCAATAGCCTGCCAGATGTTCATCTACCGCATTATCCACGATTTCGTAGATAAGGTGGTTTAATCCTCTGGTAGAAACACTGCCGATATACATTCCCGGTCTTTTTCTTACCGCTTCAAGACCTTCCAAAACAATGATACTGGAAGCGTCATAAACTTCCGTTTTTGCCATTAATACAAACCTCTTTTTCTTTCAATTTATCTGATTTTTTTACAGCATGCCACCGCCAGTGAACCCGGTCCGATATGGCAGGCCACGCTTAAAGAAAGAGGATTAATTACGATATCAAAACCCGGAAATTCTTTAAGAAGCTCCTGCGCAAACTGCTCTGCCGCCTGCCGGTCTTTCGTATAGGCAACCTCCAGCCAGATATTATCAGGCGTTGCTCCGCCGAAGCGGCTCTCCATATCGTTTCTGATAGCGCTTGTCATAATGGATTTGCCCTGATTTGCCGTTCTCGCCTTGGCATAGGCGTCCAGCTTATCCCCCTGGATGGTAAGCACGGGCTTTAATCTCAAAATGGTTCCGATTGCCGCAGCCGCCGGAGTGATTCTTCCGCCCTTTTTCAGATAGTATAAGGTGTCCAGCATAATATAGATACTGGAATTGAATCTGTCTTTTTCAAGAAATTCTTTGATTTCGGACGCATCCATACCTCTCCCGGCCAAAAGCTTCGCGTCCATCACAGACTGACGCTGTGTTACGGAAATCCGCTGGTTATTCACCACCTGCACTTTTCCGTCAAAATCCTCCGCCAGCATGACCGCGCTCTGGCAGGAGCCTGAAAGGCCGCTGCTCATGGGAATATGCACAATCTCGTCATACTCCTTTAGCGTCTCCTTCCACAAATCCATTACCGCCTCGGGGCTTGGCTGACTGGTCACTACATCCGCCCCTGATTCAAGCCTTTCATAAAATTCCTCCTGACCAAGGGTAATGTCCTCAAAAAAAGTCTCCTCGTTAATCATAAAGGGCATGGGCAGAACCGCCACTCCAAGCTCCGCCGCCTCCGCCTGTGTAATACCGCTGTTTGAATCTGTCACGATTGCTATTTTCTTACTCACGTCTTCTCAATCCTTTCTTTCTACGCAAATACATCTTACTGTCAGATTGTTCTAAAGTCAATAAAATTTCCAGCATTTTCATTCAGGTACCGGTAAAGAGACGCATGTCTTTCCTCTGTAAGCTGCGCGTCTTCCATGAGAATCCGGTCTACGGTAACGCTGATTTTCTTTAAAATTTCCGCATCCTGATAGATGTCGGCAATCTTAAATTCCATTTCCCCGCTCTGGCGGATGCCGAACAAATCCCCCGGCCCCCTAAGCTTTAAATCCTCTTCCGCAATGTAAAAACCATCGTTGGACTTATTTAAAATTTTCAGCCTGTCCATGGACTGTTCCCTGTCGGAGGCATTTAGGAAAATACAATAGGACTGCTCCTTTCCTCTCCCGATACGCCCACGGAGCTGATGAAGCTGGGCAAGTCCGAATCGCTCCGCGTTTTCAACCATCATCACTGTGGCGTTCGGCACGTTGATGCCCACCTCAATCACCGTGGTTGACACCAGCACATGGATATCCCCTGCCGCAAAGGCCTCCATAATCCTTTTTTTGTCCGCCGCTTTCATCTTCCCGTGAAGAATTTCCACATGGACGGACTTTGGAAGCTGCTCCTTTAGCTTTTCCCCGTAATCCGTTACGTTTTCAAGGGAGGAGTCCGAATTTTCGTCCGCCTCCACCATGGGACAGATGACATAAGCCTGATTTCCCTTTGCCACCTCGTTTGCAATAAACTCATAGGCTTTCTTCCGGTAGGAGGTGCCCACCACACAGTTTTTGATGGGGATTCTTCCCGACGGCAGCTCGTCCACTACGGATAGATGCATATCTCCGTATAAAATAATGGCAAGGGTTCTGGGAATCGGGGTAGCGCTCATCACCAGCACGTTTGCCCGTCCGCCCTTTTCGCTTAAGATTTCTCTCTGGCGGACGCCGAAACGGTGCTGCTCGTCTGTAATGACCAAAGCCAGTTTACTGTAATTTACCTTTTCCTGTATCAGGGCATGGGTTCCGATAACCACATTCGCCTCCCCCGATTCTACTTTCCGGCAGACCTCCCTTTTCGCCGCCGTCCCCAAAGAGCCAGTTAGAAGAACCGGCTTAAAAGGGAGCTGATACCGGTTCGTCAGCATGACAAGCTGCTCAAAATGCTGGGCTGCCAGAATTTCGGTAGGCGCCATAAGCGCTCCCTGATAGCCGTTGCTGACGGTCAGAAGAAGGGCCAGAAAGGCCAGGATGGTTTTTCCGCATCCTACGTCCCCCTGAACCAGCCGGTTCATACACTTCCCGCTTACAAGGTCCGTCTCAATTTCCTTCCACACCCGCTGCTGCGCTCCTGTCAGACGATAAGGGAGCGCCTCCAGAAAGCGTCCCGTCCATGCGGTTTCCAACATAGGATAGCCGGTGGAAAGCTCCTCGTTATATTCCTTCATTTTCCTGACGGCTAAAAGAAACAGGAAAAATTCATCGAACACCAGCCGTCTGCGGGCGCTTAAAAGGCTTTCACAGTCCTTTGGAAAATGAACCTGAGAAATTGCATGAAGCCTTGAAACCAGCCCGTATTCCCTGATGATTTCCTCCGGCAGGTATTCTTCCTCAGAAAACCTCTCAAGGGCCTTTTCCGCCGCCTTCATAACCGTTTTATTGGTAAGGCCTGCGGTAAGGCCATAGCAGGGAAGCATCCGCCCGCAGACCTCCCGGTATTCCTCCCGGGTATAAAGCTTTGGCTGGTCCATGCGGTATTTTGAACCTTCCGGCTTTAATTTCCCGCGGAACAGATAAGAACTTCCGGCGCAGAGCTTCTTTTTCAGATAGGGCGTGTTAAAATAAGTGACGGAAACCTTATTTTCCCCGTCGCTGCAAAGCCCCGTGCCGATGGAGCGGTTATTCACCTTTTTCCATTTGAAATCCCCGAGAAGAAACAGCTCTAAGGTAACTGTTTTTTCTGCGGGAGCGTCAGCCAGCTTTACGGGAGGCTCAAAGGTTTCATAGCTTCTCGGATAATAGGAAAGAAGCTCTCCGGTGTCGTATATGCCAAGCCGGTGAAAGAGCCCTGCAGTTTTTTCTCCGATTCCTTTCAGACTGGTGATGTTTTCGGGACAACTCATCAGATATTCCTCATAGCCACAACACATGGCTTTATTTTCTACATTTCATTCCACACAAAAAGGACGGTCTCTCCGCCCTTTTTGTACTCAAAGACTTTACCTGTAACTATTCCGCCGAAATAATATAATAGTAAATCGGCTGTCCGCCAAACTGCAGTTCAACATCACAGGACGGATAAGCCTGCTCAACCTTTGCCTTCAGAGCGCCGGCCTCGTCCTCCGTGATATCCTCGCCGTAATAGATGCTGATTAACTCCAGCTCATCGGTCATCATTTCCTTTACCATATTGAAGGCCACATCCGCAACCTCCGTACCTACCGAGAGGATACCGTCGTCCCCGATACCCATGAAATCGCCCTGCCTGATTTCCTTATCGTCAATCACCGTATCCCTGACCGCATAGGTAACCTCTCCGGTTCTCACATTGCGGATTTCCGCTTTCATGGTATCTTCATTTTCTTCCACTGACATATCGGGTACATAATTGATGATGGCAGTTATTCCCTGCGGCACCGTCTTTGTGGGAACTACCACGATTTTCTTGTCCTTCACCAGCATCTGCGCCTGATTGGCCGCCAGGATAATATTCTTATTATTGGGGAGGATGAAAACCGTGTCCGCATTTACCTTATCCACCGCGTTTAAGATATCCTCGGTGCTGGGATTCATGGTCTGGCCGCCCTCAATCACGTAGTCAATCCCAAGGCCGGTAAAGATTTCATTGATGCCGGCTCCCACGGAAACAGCAATAAATCCCACCTCCTTATGAGGCATGGGTTCTTCCGCCTGCGCAGGCGCTTTGGCCTGTCCGGCTTTAAAAAGCTTCTCCTCGTGTTCGAGACGCATATTGTCGATTTTTAAATTGGATAACGCGCCATACTTAAGCGCCCTCTGGATAGCAAGCCCGGGGTCGTTGGTATGTACGTGTACCTTCACCACGTCGTCATCCGCAACCACCACGATGGAATCGCCAATGGATTCCAGATAATCCTTAAAATCCATTTCGTTTTTGATATTGAAATTCCGGCTCAGCATAATAATGAATTCTGTACAATAGCCATATTTGATATCCACGTCAGCAGCAGCGCCGCTGCCGGCTCTGGAAGCGGAAGATGGCGTGGACGCCGCCTCTTCGACGGTAAAGTCGATTTCCTTGCCGAGAAATGCATCATAAGCGCCTTTTAAGACCTGCATCAGCCCCTGCCCGCCGGAATCCACCACGCCGGCCTGCTTGAGCACAGGCAGCATTTCGGGAGTCTTTTCCAGAACTTCATCCGAATACCTGATGATTTCATCAAAGAAAACTGCAAAATCCGTACAGCCCTCGTCCGCCAATTCCCTTGCCCGCACGGCGCCTCCCCTGGCAACTGTGAGGATTGTCCCCTCCTTGGGCTTCATAACCGCTTTGTAGGCGGTTTCCACCGCTTTTTCAAAAGCGTCGGCAAACATCGGAATGTCCAGATTATCGCTGTTTCTCACCGACTTGGTAAAGCCGCGGAACAGCTGGGATAAAATAACGCCCGAATTTCCTCTGGCGCCCCGCAGGGAACCGGATGAAATCGCCTTGCACAGGGATGTCATATCAATATTTTCCATGGCCGCCACATCCTTTGCGGCAGACATAATTGTCAGGGTCATGTTGGTGCCTGTATCGCCGTCCGGCACAGGAAAAACATTTAAATCATTAATCCATTCTTTTTTGGATTCCAGATTTTTGGCTCCGGCTAAGAACATCTTTGCAAGTATCTTAGCGTCGATTGTATTAGTCACAGCAAGTCCTCCTTAATCAATCACTCTAACACCTTCTACAAAGATGTTTATTTTCTCAACTTCGATTCCTGTGAATTCCTCTACCTTGTATTTTACATTGCTGATTAGATTGTCAGTAACCGCAAGTATGCTTACGCCGTAGGAAACAATTACATGAAAATTAATCGTCAGCTTGTTGTTTTTGATGGACACATTGATTCCTCTTGTCATGCTTTCCATTTTGAGCAGTTTGACAAGACCGTCCCTTACATTGATACCGGCCATGCCCACCACGCCAAAGCATTCCATGGCAATGCTGCCTGCGTACTGAGCTATCACTTCGTTGTCAATCACAATATTCCCCATATGAGTATTCATAAAAGTTTCCTTCATGGAAGAATTTTTCATAGGCTGCCTCCTTATTTTTTGAACATATATGAATTATTATAACCGTAAAACAAAAAAAAGGAAACAATATTTTCATTTAAGTTTCAAATTCTTAAATTTTCGCTTGCAATCTAATTTAATATCTGCTATCATACAATCGTTGTGTACGTTATTTTTGAGGTGTTAGGAGGTGCGACATGGCTAAATGTGATATCTGCGGTAAGGGCGCTCATTTTGGGCACAATGTAAGCCATTCTAATAGAAAGACCAATAGAATCTGGCATTCAAACATCAAACGAGTGAAATGTATCGTTAACGGAGCTTCCAAAAGGATGCATGTTTGTACACGCTGCTTAAGGTCCGGAAAAGTTGAAAGAGCTTAACGTAATTAATGAGAACTGGTCGAAAGGCCGGTTCTTTTTACTTTGAAAATCCCGGACGGCGGCGGACAGACTGCATGCCTGCATGCATGTCTGTTCCGACATTGGACGGGCAAGCCTGTATGAGCAAGGAGGGCTGTTGCCCGGATTGCGAATACTGGCGGCAGCTGCGGGAGCCGAAGGCGAAGCAGCTGGCTTTCAAACAAACATACCCTACATACAGCAATTATACCCCACCAGTAAAAGAAGCGCGATGATAATAAGCGCAATCAGGTAATGGTGGGCAAGAAAAAGCATAAGCAGCATCCCTACCGCAATCCAAAATGCGACAAATCCAATCAATTTTTTCAAGGGCTCCACCTGCTTATGCTTCTTTATCTTATCTTATGCGCTTATCTGAAAAATATTCCTATTCGTTTTTGTCCTCGGGAAAAGCAATATCCACAGCCGCGTCGTCGTCAATCATCTCCTCCTTGGGCGCCGTAAACTTATCCACGATATCGGGAACCATATCGAGCACCTTGGTGATGGTATCCTGATTTTTAATATTCACCAGCTTGGTGCTTCCGTTCTTGATTACCAGAACCGCGCTGGGCGTAAGCTTTCCGAAAAAGCCTCCTCCGCCTCCGTTTTTCTTATCCCCGGCATTTGCCCCGGCTCCCACGCCGAAGTTGACGTCCACAAGGGGTAAAATAATGGTATCCCCGATTTTTGTGGCCTCTCCCACTACCGTCTTGGTGGACAAAACCGCGTTCATTCCCTTCATCAGGGAATCAATTACTCCCGAAAAGTTATTCTCTGCCATTTAAGCTGCCTCCCTTTTAAATAGTTTAATCAAACGACGCAAATCTTTGTTAAAATAAATTATCCATGCCGTCTTTAACGCTTTAAAAACAGTTATTTTCCCTTTGATAAGAAGTTCTCCCTCCACAATCTTCTGCTCGAAATCAGGGGTGAGGGCTATGTGGCTGCCAATCAAAGGATACAAAATTCCGTATGCCGCCATCACTTCTCCGGTGCTTGCAGGGTCTCCGGTTCCTATGAGAAGCGTTCCTTCAACCTTCCTCGGCCCGATACTTTTTAACAGGGAAAGCGCCTGTCTGGAGCATACGCCCCATGCCCTGCCAAAGGTATCGCTTTTAATAATTTCAATATAATACTGGATATTATTTACAACTTGTTTTATTTTATCATAAATTCCTGTAATTGTGTACCTGATATTTCGAAGCAGCTCAAAAAGTTTTCTGAAAAATTCTACAAATTTGTCAATGACGGATTTTTTCGCATCTTCCCTGTCAGCTTCGTCCGGCTTAGCGGCAGGGGCTGCTAAGGATGCCCCGGACTTTGCGGAATCTGCCTGCTTCAGTTTTTCCTCTCCGGCCTTTTTCTTTTCTGATTTTCCTTCCGTCTCCGAATCTGTGCCGGAATCAGAATCGTCTACCGCGGATTTTTGGGTGGAAAAAACGGTAAAGCAAAACAGGCGCACTCTTACATACGCCGCCTTCGGGTAAGAAAACGCAGCGTTTATTATGTGCAGAAGCCATGTGACTTTAACCTCCGCGGCTATGGGCTCCTCCTCCGGTTTCCGGCGAGCCGTAAGCTTATACCGGACGGGCACAAATAATACCAGAAGCAGAATTACCAGTATCAGTCCCATACAAAAAAGGAGCAGAATACCCAGAAATTTTAATATTGCCAGTAATGCCGAAATCATACCTTTCCCCTCTGTTTTAAATACTCCTTTAAGCGACACTCTCCCGTTGCGTCAAGACATTCCTGCGTAATCTTTACAATAATATCCACAGCCTCGTCGTAGTCTGATGCGATTCCCACAATAACCGGAGGATGGTATCTGAAGTATTTCTGCTTCAAATACGCGCTGTGATATATTTCAAGCTGGTCGTCCCCCTGGGCAACGGCAATCACATAAACCATAGTGCCGGCGTGGAATTTCAGCTTCCGCCTGATTTTTGCCGGATTAGTAACAGTATCGCCAATATAAAGATGTTTATAAAATTTCATCTGTTTTCTCTCCCGTTATGAACAGACTGCAGATTTCTTTTCAGACTCCGAAATACGCGTCAAAGATTCTTTTGGCAATGGGAACCGCATAATCGCCGCCGGCTCCCGCCCCCTCAATGATAATGGTCACGCAGACTTCCGGGTTTTCCACCGGCGCAAAGCCTGTAAACCATGCGTGGCTGTCGCCCTTTACGGTTCCGTATTCCGCCGAGCCGGTTTTGCCGGCTGCCGTGTAGGACAGGCCCTTTAATCTTGACGCCGTCCCTTCTTCCACTACATCCGACATAAGTCCCCTGAGGGCCTGCGCCTCCGCGGGTTTTATCAACTGGCCGCAGGAAACGGGGCTGTAGGTTTTGATGCGGTTTTTACCGCTGCTTTCCACATAATCCACCACATAAGGCTCCATAAGGACACCGTCGCCTGCGATGGCGCAGGTAATCATATTCAGCAGCAGGGGCGTAATCGAGGTGGTTCCCTGTCCGATGGAAACCTGCATCATATCCGCATCCGCCATATTTTCCGCAACGTCCACGCTGCTGATATTATGGCTTAAGGCAGTTGGAAGCTCCATGCCGAATAAAAGGTCCTCCAGGGTATCATGAAAAGCATTCTTATCCAGCGAAAATCCGATATTGGCAAATGAGGTATTACAGGATTTTGCAAAGGAACGTTTGAAATCCACACCTCCGTGAACCGACCCGTGATAGCACTGAATCCTGTCCTGCCCTCTTGTGAGGGCGCCGGTGCAGTTGTAGCTGTAATTCTGCCAGGAATCCGGATTTTCTCTGATATATTCAAGCGCCGTAATAATTTTAAAGGTGGAGCCGGGAGGATAAAGCCCCTGGGTCACCCGGTTGAGCAAAATACTGCTGTCCTTATCGGCTACCAAATCATCCCAGATTTCGGAAATTTCCTCAGGGTTAAAATCAGGCTTCGACACCATGGCCAGTACCTTGCCGGTGCCGGGCTCCGTCACAATGATTGCCCCCTGGTAAATGCCGAGGGCATTGGAGGCAACTTCCTGCAAATTGACATCCAGCGTGGTATACACATCGTCTCCGGGATACTTTTCCGCGCTCAAATCCAGTCTTGCCTTTTCCGAAAGGGGGGCGTTGGAATTAATCAGATAGTAATTGGCCTGGGCCTCCACGCCCATTCTTCCGTTGGTGGCGTATCCCACCACATGGGAAAAAAGATTCTTGTAAGGGTATTCCCTCTTTTCCTTCCCATCTTCGTCCGCCACCGTCTGAGCCAAAACGCTGCCGTCGGCGGAAAGGATTTTCCCCCGCCTGTTCTGGGCAATCAGCATCTGCTGTCTTCCGTTATAGCTGTTATTGATTAATTCCTGCCTGTGGGTTGCCGAATAATGGATAATATAACCGGAAAGTCCCAGAAATAACAGCGTAAACAGCCAGGTGACTATCATAATTTCCCTGTTTTTCTTCCTTTTTACAGGCGCGTCCTTGGCGGATTTGCGCCCTTTGTCAGTACTCTTCATCTTCAATCTCGTCTCCTTCGGGAAAGGCGGTATCGTCCATTGCGTTTTCTTCATAATCCGCCGGAATTTCGTATTCCCTTATCCGCCTGCCGCCGCTCTCCGGCTTTCTTTTGCGCGCCGCATTTTTACGGGCGGCTCTCTTACTTTCGGCTTTTGCGCGCGTAAGCCTTGCCTGTGCAAGCTTCGCGCTTTCCTCCTCTTCCCGGCGGATAATGTACAGTCCTTCCAGTATGGCAAACATAATAAGAGTCGTAAGCACAGAGCTTCCGCCGTAACTGATTAAAGGCAGGGTCACACCCGTAAGAGGTATAAATTTCGTCCCTCCGCCAATGGTGAGGAATACCTGAAAAATATAAGTAACGCCAAGCCCGAATGCCGTGAGCTGATAAAATTTATCCCGCAGCTTCGCTGCAACGTTCATGAACATAATAAAACAACTGACACAGATTAAAATAAGGCATACTGCAAAAATATTCCCCAGCTCCTCGGCAATGGCGGAAAAAATAAAGTCTGTCTCCACAAAAGGAATCGACTGCGGACTTCCCTTAAAAAGCCCCAGTCCGAACCAGCTTCCGCTGGAGATTGCAAACAGCGACTGGGTAATCTGATACCCCTCCGCATCAATCACGCTCCACGGGTCTTTCCACGCCTGCACTCTCACCTGAACATGGGTAAAAACCTGCCATGCAATATAAGAGGCGCCACAGCCTCCCGCAATTCCCGAAAGGAGATACAAATAGTTTCCGGTAGCCACAAACACCGTCAGCACATAAACAAAAAAGAAAATCAGCGCGCTGCCCAAATCCTTTGAAATCACCAGCGTAATTACATGGGCCGCCGCCACCACTGCGGTGGTAAACACCTCGAAAAATCCTGAAGCCTCGTATAAGGCGCTGGCAATGAAAAAAACAAACAGGATTTTGACAAATTCGGAAGGCTGGAACTTAAGCCCGGCTATGGAGTAGGAAAGCTTGCTTCCATAAGTGGTCTGTCCCAAAATCATTACGACGGAAAGCGCTGCGACTCCCACCAGGGCATAAATCCATTTGAGATTCTTTAAAAACTTAAATTTATGGACAAAAAACGGAATCAAAAGGGCAACTGCCAACGATACGGTTACAATAATAAGCTGCCTTGCAGCCTTTCCGATATCGAGCCTTGCCAGAATGACAAAACCAATGCCAAGCAGCATACACATATTGTTGACCACAAGCCTGTTTGATTTTGGATAAATCATCCGGTACAAAACATTTACCGCATAGAGAATAATCTGCGCAAAGGCATAAAAAAACAGGTAGGAAATGTCTTTTTTTTCAAAACAAATCACGACAAAACAGGAAAAATGCAGTACAAACATCCAAAAGCTCTGTCTGAAATAAATTCCCTGCCTCTCCTCCTCATCTTCATATCGAAATACGGCAAAACACTCAAAAGTATATAAAGCTATCAGCAATGCAATTACATATTTGGAAAATTCGCTGATATAAATTTCCATCTATTCAACTCCTCTTTTATAATGTCCCGTGGTATATTCCCTGTAAACAGGCTCCCTGTACTGCGCGGGCAGTTCCTGAAAATATTTAATGATTTTGTAAGTCTCCTCTTTGCTTTCCACAGTAAAGTCCAGCCGGTAATTTCCCCGAAAGAATGCATCCCCGGAGGCGTTTGGCCCGGCAGCCCGCTTCCCCGCGGAAGACTTTGCGGAAAACATTCCGTGGAGGGACAGCGGCACGCTGTTATAAATTACATTATAACAGCTCCGGCAGTCTGTATAAACAGGAAATTGTTTTTCATACCTGTCTGTTAATGTCAGTATTTCCGGCTTTTTGTCACATTTGCCCGATGTCTTTTTAAGGCACCCTGCCGTAACCATCATCGGCAGTAAGCCATAGATGACTGCGGAAGCTTTCATTGTCTGCTCCGGCACGGCGCGAAGAAGCTCCTTCCATTCCTGCCGCGTTCCCTCTATGGGAAGATAAAACTCCCCGGCTCTGTCCTTCCAGAAAAGCAGCGCTTCCCTGTTCCACACATAAAGCCCCGCATCTATTACCAGCTTCCCGGCGGGAATCCGCCCGGATAAAAAACCGCAGCTTTCCAGATTCCTTACAAGGATGCCGTCAATCCGGCCCTCAGCAAAGGAATCCGCCAGTATTTCCAGATAACGGAGATTATCGTCCCTCACGATGTAAGAAGTGGAAGCGTAAATTTCCGGCCGGGGGTGAGCCTTAGTCAGTTTTTGCGTCGGCGATTGCGTCAGCTCAGAAATCTTTGCCCAAAATGCCGGTTCTGCAGGCAGGCCATAATCCAGATAAATACGGGATACGGAAGCTTCCAGAGCTGCCTCCATCTGGTCTGCGGTCTGCACAGATACATGCAGCTGCGGTAAATGCAGCCGGGATGCAGGAATCCGGTCAGTATGAGCCCCGGATTTTCCGGGAAGGTTATCGCCGCAGGTTCTTTTCTTAAAACCGTTTTCCCTGATAACAGCCGTTTCCAAAGCCTCCACACATCTGCGCCGCAGCCCGTTCAGGGATTTGACGGGAAGAAATACCGGCCCGTCTGCTCTTATGTCTACTGTTTCTATCCGTACAAAGCTGTTGCCGCTTTTTTGAATCTGTTCTCTGATTTTATCGTTTGTCAGAGGCTGTTTCACAGCCTGCTGAACCACATCGCCCTTTATGGTGACGGTGATTGCTTTCCGCAGAGTTTCAGGCGCGCTTTCCGCCGCCGCTTCTCCCTCCGCTGTGAATGCCTGGAGTGCGGGAGCGGCCTTTTCCTTCTCCGGTAAAAATGCAGTCAGATTAAGGACGGCTTCTTCGCCCGCTGTCAGGAATATTTCTGCCTTTGCCGGGATTGTCATTTTGCCGTTAAGATATTTGTTTTCGATATCGGAAAGCAGCTTTTCGTCCGTCGCGCAGTAGGCCGGTGAAGAAAGGCTTATCATTTCCTTTCCATTTCTGCGCATATAATATCCGTTGCTGGTTTCGCTCCTGATATAAAGAGCATTTAAAACCTCCAAATCCTTTTTATCAACCCGGTAGTTTTCTCTGTCCTTTACATATAAATCAATATATTTCCTGTAGACGGCAGTAACTCCTGCCGCATAGGCCGGCTTTTTCATCCGTCCTTCTATTTTAAAAGAATCAATCCCGGCGTCTATCAGCTCGGGAAGAATATCTATGGTACGCATATCGCGCATACTTAAGGGATAGCATTCCTCTCCGCCCCCTGTCTTATAAGGCAGACGGCAGGGCTGTGCGCACCTTCCCCGGTTGCCGCTCCGTCCTCCGAGAATACTGCTGAAAAGGCATTGTCCCGAATAGCAGTAACACATGGCGCCGTGGATGAACGCCTCAATTTCCAGACCCGTTTCCTGTTTGATTTTCCTGATTTCCTCCAGGGAAAGCTCTCTGGCAGGCACTATCCTTGAAACGCCTTCGTCCTTCATGAGCTGCGCGCCATAGCGCCCTGTAAGCGTCATCTGGGTGCTTGCATGGATGGGAAGCGCCGGAAAGCGATTCCTGATATAGCGCAGAACGCCCAAATCCTGTACGATAACGCCGTCCAGCCCCGCCTCATAGAAGGGAAGCAGAAAATCATAAAGCCCGTCCAGCTCTTTTTCCTTTACGAGTGTGTTGACCGTAAGATAAATCTTTCTGCCGAAAAGATGCGCCATACGGAGTCCCGAAAGTATTTCATCCTGTGTGAAGTTATCTGCGTATGCTCTGGCCCCGTAAAGCTCTCCGCCAAGGTAAACGGCGTCTGCGCCGGCGTTTATGGCGCCCTGCAGAGCTTCATAATTTCCGGCCGGGGATAGTAATTCCGGTTTTTTCATGAGGATTCCTTTTTCCTTAAATAAATATCAAAAAAACTGCCACACCTTCGATTCCCACATATCAATCGTCAATGCAGCAGTATTTTTATTACAATAAGCTGACCCGCGAAGCGCGGCAGCGTTTGTTACGATAAGCTGACAGTAATCAGTTTTTCAATTCAGTTTCAAGCCTTATAATCTTCTTTGCGCTTTCGTTCAGCTCGCCTTGAAGGGATTTGACGTTTTTCTCGGTGTTTTCCAGCTTAATCTGGGTGGCAATCAGTTCGTGCTTTAAGTTATACAGCTCCTTTTCCTTGCCCTGAATCTCCTCCTCAAGCAGGCTGATTTGTCTTTTGGCCTTAAAGTAGTCGTCGGCAATGTTAAGCTGAAGAAGAACGTTCTGCATGTCCAGAGGCTGTCTTTTGTAGGATTCCACCTTTGCGTATTCCGACATTTTATTGTTAATGTAGGACGCGACTTTCTGCAGATACTCCTCGCTTTCGTATCCGCTTAAGGTAAATACCTTACCTCCGATAATTACTTCCGTATCTGTTTTTGCCGACATGCGCCCACCCCTCTTGTATACCAAACGTATCACTTTGTCTTCTGCTTATACAGCATTTATTATAAACAGATTAGCCGGGAATTTCAAGCCCTAAATGGCGATATGCAAAATCTGTCACTATCCTGCCCCGGGGCGTCCTGTTGATAAAACCGTTTTTCAAAAGGTAGGGTTCATATACATCCTCAATGGTTCCCGAATCCTCCCCGATTGCCGCCGCAAGAGTATCGAGCCCCACAGGGCCGCCGCCGAATTTTTCAATCATGGTGATAAGAATATTCCTGTCAATATGGTCAAGGCCCATCCTGTCCACGTCCATCAGGTTAAGCGCTGTCATTGCCACCTCTTCCGTGATTATGCCGTCATGCTTTACCTGAGCGTAATCCCGCACCCTCTTTAAAATCCTGTTGGCAAGCCTTGGCGTTCCCCGGCTTCTTCTGGCCATTTCCATTGCCCCCGCCGGTTCCACCTCTGCGTTTAAGACTCTGGAGGAATGCATGATAATCGTCTGCAATTCTTCTATGGAATAAAACTCAAGCCTGTCGATGATGCCGAATCTGTCCCGCAAAGGGGCGGTTAAAAGGCCTGCCCTCGTGGTTGCCCCCACCAGTGTAAAATGAGGCAAATCAAGACGGATGGAGCGGGCTGTGGGCCCCTTTCCAATCATGATATCTATGGCGAAATCCTCCATAGCCGGGTAGAGCACCTCCTCCACCTGCCGGTTGAGCCTGTGGATTTCGTCTACAAACAGAACGTCCCCCTCCTGGAGATTGTTTAAAATCGCTGCCATTTCTCCCGGCTTTTCAATTGCCGGGCCGCTGGTAACCTTCATATTCACGCCCATTTCATTTGCAATAATTCCGGCAAGGGTCGTCTTGCCAAGGCCGGGCGGGCCGTAAAACAGCACGTGGTCAAGGGAATCCTCCCGCTGCTTTGCAGCCTTGATGTAAATATTGAGCTTTTCCTTGATTTTTGCCTGACCGATGTAGTCAGTTAATTTTTGCGGGCGCAGGGAGCCTTCAATTTTAATATCCTCTTCCTGCACGTTGGTTTCTATCATTCTTTTAGCCATGGTTTCCTCTTATCCGGATTGATGTTTATCGTAAAGATTCCCTGTGGCTATTATAGTGTTTCCCCGTGCTTTAAGCAACATTTTTCTTTTGCCTGCCTATCCTTTTACCGCCCCTCCAGTCAGTCCTTCCACTATCTGGGAAGAAAACACAAAATATAAAACAATAATCGGTATCAGGGTAATAATAACCGCCGCCATGGACTCGCCCATATACTTCATAAACTGCCCCATGTATTGATAAACGGACAGGGTCAGGGTTCTGGTACTTTTGTTTCCAAGCAGAACCATCGGCATATAAAAATCATTCCACTCCTGAATTGCCGTAATCAGAGCCATGGTTACGATAACAGGCTTGCTGACAGGCATGATGATACGGAAAAAAATACGGAAATCCCCGGCTCCGTCAAGTCTTGCCGATTCCTCTAACTCCACAGAAATCGTTTTGAAAAATTTCTGGAAAATAAAGCACGCCATGGAGATACCGGCCATATACACAAGAATCATGCCCAAAAGCCTGTTAATCAGGCCAATCTTTTTTAAGATGAGAAACAGCGGCAGAATACTTACCTGAACCGGCACCATCATTCCAATCAGAAAATAAGCTGTGAGGAAGGATTTTCCTTTGAACTGATATCTGGAAATCCCATAGGCGGTCAGAGCCGCGAGAAGTATGGCTCCCGCCGTGCCGCAAAAGGTAAGAATGAAGCTGTTTTTAAAGTACTGTAAAAAGTTATCTTCCAGAAGGATTGTTCTGTAGCTGTCAAAGGAAATCGCTTTCGGAATACCTACAAAATTGCTCACCAAATCCCCTTTTGTCTTAAGAGAATCCATTATCGTCATTCCAATTACAAAAACAGTGATAAAAGTATAAATAATCAAAATAAGCGCCCAAATCGCCCTGGCAGTCTTTGACGCCGGCGACAGGATTTCCCCGTTTTGTCTTTTTTTCATAAATATGCTCCTTAATTTTCATACTCAAACCTGGATAAAAATTTGTTCTGCAAAGCCGTCACAAGCAGCATGACGACAAACATCAGTACGCAGATGGATGCCCCGAAGCCCAGATTGGATTTTCCGCTTAAGCCGCTTCCAAAGGTGTATCTGTAAAATACCAGATTGGCGAAATCCAGACATCCGTTTACGCCTCCGTTTGCACCGCCCAAAATGAAAGGCATATCGAAAATTGCCAGAGCCCAGATGGTACTCATGGTGATGATAGAGGCGCAGGAAGGAAGGGATAAGGGCAGGAGGATATAGAGAAACCTCTGCCATTCATTACACCCGTCAATCCGGCAGGACTCCATGACATCCCGGGAAATATCCATCAGGTTGGAATAAAAAATCATAATACCCGTGCCCGCCCCCTGCCAGATAATCAGGACAATCATCAGCTTGAACGCTCTGTTCGGGTCTCCGAACCATGCGCTCTGCCATTCTGGATGGTCCATCCACTCAAATAGTTTGTTGAGGAAGCCAATGTTGGGGTTAAACAACAGAGTCGCAAAAAAGCTTACAATCGTCGAGCTGATAACATAAGGCATAAATATCATAAACTTGATGTATTTGTGCGCCGGAATCTTGATATACAGCAAATATGCTATCAGATATTGAAAGGGAGTAATGATAAGCCAGACGCAGAGCAGATACTTCAAATTATTTTTCAGCGCGTTAAACATCGTAGGCGCGATTCGCTCGTTGAAAAACAGCGTCTTGAAATTTTCCAGGCCTACAAATTTCATCGGTCCCAAACCCGACCATTCAAAAACGCTTAAGTAAAGCACATAAAAAATCGGAAAAATAATAAAAATTGTGTACAGAATAAAGCCGGGGGCGATAAATAAAATATATTTCTTTTTCTTCATTTTCCCATCCTTTCCGAATATAAATAATAGCCAAGCCGGAAGCTGCATCCGCGCCTGACTATTATCCAGTTAATCTGAAGAACCGAAGGTTAATCCATTGCCGCGCTGATTTCGTCCGCAAAATCATCTACCGTCATTCCGCCGGTAAATACCTTGGAAAAATCCTCCACCCAGATATTATTGGCTTCGGCGTCTTTGGAGTGATAATTCAGCACGCTCTGCCAGCTTGTGTAAATGTTTCCCTTACCGCCCTCGGAAATCATTTTTGCAATATCCGTGGAAGCTTCAATTTTATCGGAAGCGGATACTGCGCCCTGGGACTGTACCCAGATTGTCTGTGCTTCCAGCGTTGCGCAGTAATTTGCAAACGCCAACGCCGCGTCCATATTTTCACTGGCACTGTTTACGGAAAAACCGTTGGCGGGCGTTCCCACAAGCCCTGTGGTTCCATCCTCCGCCGGAACTGCAAAAGCGCCGAAATTCAAATCAGGATTATTTGCGCTGAAGGTAGTGGCTTCCCATGAACCGCCGATTTCCATAGCTGTGTTTCCGGTAGTAAATGCCAGGTACTGAGCGTTTTCGTCTGCCACACCAAGCCAGTTATCTCCGAAATATCCTTTGTCCGCCCATTCCAGCATTTTGTTTAAGCATCCCTTAACCACATCTCCGGCCGCAGGAACGGAATAATCTGAAAGCCCTCTGGTGTATTCCGCATCATATCCTGAAAGAATCGGCTCAAAAGCAAATAAAAGTGTCCAGGGGCTGTTGGGGCACAGAGAAATCGGCGTAATCCCGGCTTCCTTTATTGTGGCAAGGAGCTGCTCGAACTCTGAGAAGGTCTTCGGCACAGACCAACCGTTTTCCTCAAACATATCAATGTTATAATATACTGTACGGGTATCCATGGTAAGCCATGGCACGGAATAAGACTTCCCGTCAATCGTTGTCAGGCTCATGGCCGCCTCCGGCATTAGAGAATAATCAATCTTATCCGTCAGGTCCTCGCATACGCCGTTGCTCACAAAATTGCCCATGGTTGCAGTTACGTTGCCGTTTGTCCAGAACAAATCCGGCCCGTCTCCGGACTGCATTGCCGTGGAAAGAATACTGTCGTAATTATCGTCTTTAATTTCATATTCAACGGTTACATCGGGATACTTCTTCTCAAACCCGGCAATTACGTCCTTTACACATGCTTCAAAATGATAATCATGCTCCCACACGGTAATCGTCCCTGAAATCTCACCGCTGCCGCTTTCCGCTTCGCCCGATTCCTGCTCAGTCGCCGCTTCCTCTGTTACCGCCGCTGCCGTATCCTGACCGGAAGTCTGAGACTTATCGTCGCCGCTTCCGCCGCAGGCTGTAACCGACAATGCAAGCGCAAATGTGCCTAAAACAGCCGTTAATTTTTTTGTGTTCTTTTTCATACATTGTACCTCCATTTCATTTCCGCTTCGGCCCTTCAGGTACAGCTTTATCCGAAGGGCCTGTGCTGTTTTTTAAAAAGCTTATACATACAATATAAAAGTTTGTTGACGTAAAAACAATCAACAAACTTCTCCGTTTTCTTCACAAACCTATTTATTTCTTTTTGATTATTCAAAATCTTATCTGTTAATTCCATTTCTTATTGCTGTCTGCGATAGTCTGTAATCGTCATGCCCGTTACCTTTTTAAATACCCGGACCATATAATTTTCATTGGAAAATCCCGTGTTTTCCGCAATTTCAGCCAGCGACAGCGAGTTGTCTTTCAGTTGTTTTTTTACACTTTCCACCTTGCGCTCATTCACGTACTGCACCAGCGTTTTTCCTGTCCTTGCCTTGAATTTTTTGCAGAAGTTCGGAACGCTCATATTGCTGTTCCCGGCAATATCAGCAAGCGGAAGGCTCTGCTCCAGATGTTTTTCAATATAATCTATGGCCTGTTCTATCTCGTCGGCCGGTTTTTCCTGATAAAAGAACAGATAACCCGCAGGAGACTGGAAAAACCTGTCTGCCGCCAGGGAGGCTTCTCTGTACATAACCGGAATTTCCTTTGTATCCGAAAATTCGCGGCTGACGCCCAAAAGTATCCTCTGGCTCATGATGCGTTCAATGTCGGTTTTCAGGCGGGCGGCAGCCGCTGTCAGGAAATTCTGCTTTTCTTCCCGGGACAGGCTCTGTTTCATCTGAAAAACAATAAACATATCGCCTTTCGAGGGAGCGAACAGTGTTCCCATGTCATATCGGGAAAGCAGCTCGTCCAGAAAATGCACAGCCATTGTCCTGTCCATTTCATTTTCCGACTTTTTACCCTCCGGCGCAGCCTCCCGCCAGAAACGAAGAACTCCGACCCGGTATATCAGGCCGGGATTGTGCGCGGCCACTCCCGGATTCGTCACATGACCGTCTCCGAAACGTTTCTTTTCTTTTTTATGATAAATTTTTTTGATTTCCTTTTCCAGAAGCTGCGTGTTTAACTCATGCTTAAGGAGATAACCGTCCGCGTCCAGCATAAGCGCTTCTCTCGCATAGCTGAAATCATTATGGCAGCTTAGTATCAGAATTCCCATATCCTCGTTATTGGCTTTGACCTCCCGAATCAAATCCATCCCGTGCATCCCGGACATTTCCAGGTCTGTCAGAAGAATATCCGCCGGTTCATCTTCCAGATACGAGAGCGCCTCCTGCGCATTGTCAAAGGTTTGCGCAACATGGATATCCTTTACACCGTCAAGAAGCGTCTGTATACCGATTCTGGAAAGCATCTCGTCATCTACAATTACAATTTCTATCACAATACTTACCTCTCAATCAGGGGAAGCAGATATTCCACCGTCGTTCCCTTATCCGGCACGCTTAAAATTTCCAGACCATATTCATCTCCGTATTCCAGCTGAATAAGCTGCTCGATATTCCGAAGGCCGATGTTGGTATGGTTTTCCTGCTTCTCATCGCCGTTCCGCCAGCTCTCCACATCAAAACCGATGCCGTTATCCTCCACCTTAATCCGAAGCCTGCCATCCTCCCAGATATGCATTCGGATTTGACCATGGCATTTTCCCCTGGCAAATCCGTGGGTAATAGCGTTTTCCACCACCGGCTGCAACAGAAACTTTCGGATTTTGTACCGCCCGGGCTCTATATCTAAAGTAATATCCATTTCAAAATTCATGAACCGCGCTTTCTGTATCCGGGCATAATTTTCAATCAGCGTAATTTCCTCCTGCAGACTGTAATCCTCATCCTCGATGCGGGCGGCATTCATCAAAATTCCAACCAAAGCCTCCACCATCTTCTGTATATTATCCTGCTTATTAATGACGGCCATCCATTTGATGGTATTAAGTGCATTGTAAATGAAATGAGGCTTAATCTGCGCTGTAAGCGCCTTCATTTCCAGCTCATTTTTTTCTTTCAGGCTTCTCTCGTTACTCATAACCAGAAGATTAATCTTTTCCGTCATTTTATTAAAATGCTGGCTTAAGCTTTGTATTTCTCCTATGGAAAGCAATTCCACCTTGGTATTTAAATCACCCTGGGCAAAAATATCCATCTTCTGGCTCATGACAGAAATCGGACGGAAAATATAGTGATTCAGCAAAAACAGCATGGAAAAAACAAAGGCCAGATAAATCAGGCAGATAAGGACTGTCGCCACGCGCAGCTTTGCTACCGGCTCCAGAATATCCGCAACAGGGCACACACTGACAAAATACAGCTTCGGAGAATTCAGAGCGCAGGAGGCAAAGATTACCTCCTCCCCTTCAAATTTGCAGCTGCCGTATAAGGTCTTTTCTCCCAGTACAAAATTATCAGCGGAAAACTCCGTGCCGATGTCTTCCCGTCCCATACTGAAAAAAATCCTGCCGTCGCTATCCAGTACATATCGCTCCACTCCTTTTGTGCGGAGCCCGCTTAAGGGTGTGGAAAAAATATTTTCACTGAGTGCCAGACATAAGGTTCCCACATTCTGGGCATCCGTGCTGTTCAAAGACCGCATCAGAAGATAGCGCTGGCTCCCGGACTGCCCAAATAAGGCATCCGTCCGAAACCATCTGGGCTTCCCGCCGGAACGGAGGATTTCTTCCTTGTGAGAAGCCACCACCTGCCTGATATCCACACTGTTTGACAGCCCCGCACTGTAAACCTGACTGTTACATACCAGATAGGCCGACAATACGTCGCTGTTGGAAAAGCAGATAGATTCCAGAGCGCTTATTATCAAATCGTCTTCCGGTTTCTCCGGCAGCACATTGACCGCGCCCCCATAGTATAAATTCATGGTGGCCTCCTCATATTTTTTCATAAGGATTTTCACCTGTTTTGAGACGGCTACCATGGTATCCGCCATGTTGGAACCGTAATTATCCACTACATTATTGCGGAACACCGTGCTGGCAAGCACCGCAATAGCCAGAAACGGAATAATGACAAGCACTGCGAACAGTACAAAAAATCTGTACCGGATACCGTATCTTTTAAAAATAGTTTCTGTCTTTTTCTCCAACGTATTCTCCATGAGAAACCTCTTTATGCCGCTTGCGCCCGGTATGCTTTCCGACTTCTTTTAACATACTCAAAACATGTTTTTCAGAGCAAGCTTAAGCAGCGTCTCCACATCCATATTCTCGTCGGCCGGAACCTTCCTGACCGCCTGCAAAGCGTCCGTTGCGGAATAGCCAAGGGCCGTCAGCGCTTCTACCGCCTCGTTTACCGCATGATTATCCTGCCCTGCCGGGGCAGATGCCTGCATCTCCTTATGAATCAGAGTATCTTCAAGGGAAATCTTATCCCGAAGGTCCAAAATCACTCTCTCCGCCGTCTTTTTCCCTACTCCGGGGGCTTTCGCAATCGCTGCCCCGTCCCCGGACACAATGGCAAACCGAAGCTCGTCCGCGCTCATAACAGAGAGAATGGAAAGGCCGCCCTTTGGCCCGATTCCGTTAACCGTAATCAGCTTCTTAAACAGCTCCAGTTCATCCCTTGTCAGAAAGCCAAACAGGTTAAAGGCATCTTCCCTGACACTGGTATAAGTATAAAGCTTAACCTCCCCGCCGATTCCGGGAAGCAGATTGAAGGTTCCGGCGGAAATTTTAACATTAATTCCCACACCGCCGATATCCACCACTACATTTTCTTCCGATAAATCTTCTATTTTCCCTTTCACAAAAGCAATCATTTGCTCTTTCCTTTCGCAAGTATATTTTGAAGATAAGGCAAAACCAGCGCCGCCGCAATTCCGATTACCAGACCGGTGACAAGCCCGGCAGCTATCAATACCGGCATATAGTAAAGCACACTGTAAGTCTCTACAACCATCATGGCAACCAGAAGCTGCCCCATATTATGGGCAATGCCTCCGGCCGCACTGACTGCCGGGACATGGAACCAGTTGCTCTTTTTCAGCAAAATCATGACAAGCGCGCTGAAAACGGCTCCTGCCAGAGAGTATAAAATCATAAACAGATTTCCGAACAGAAGTCCGCTTAAAATTGCCTTTGCCACCGTTAAAAACAAAGCCCTTTGCCAGCCGAACAGATACAGGCAAAGAACCACCGCAAGATTGGCAAGCCCAAGCTTTACACCCGGCATGCCTGTCTGAAAAGAAACTAAAAGCTCCACATAGGATAAAATGAGCGCAAAGGCAAGCAAAAGTCCCATATAAGCCGTTTGGCTTTCCAATGGTTTATCAGCAGACGGCAGACGTTCTTTCTTATTTTTATTAAATTCAGTAGGTGACTGCATCCAGTTTTTGCTCCTCTCCCGACTCGACCTGAACCACAAGCTTATGCGGAAGGCAGATGATGCTTTCTCCATTGCCGGAAATGCTTCGCTGCTTTACGCAGAGCTGGTCAGGGCAATCCGCGTCGGAAACCGACACCCTTCCGTCTTCAATCAGCAGAAGGTTAAAATGTTCGTCCTCGTAAGTAATTGCTGTGACAAAATCCTCTGCAAGCGGGTAATCGGCAATCAGATTCCCGTCCTGATAGATACTGACCCTTGCAGGTTCATCTCTGTAAAAAAATGAAGGAAGCAGCCACAGGAGAAAAGCGGTCAGAAGAATTCCTGATAAAAGTATCAAATCTTTTTTAATCTTATCCATGAAAGTATTTTATCATATGCGAACATACGTTTCAACATAAATATGCTGCGTTTTATCCTGGGACAGAGATATGACCTCTCAGAATCGGAAGCTAAAATCGGTTTATGATATACGCTAACCAAATCGGTTTATGATATACGCCAACCAGCTCTTGAAATTCGCCCTGTTTCGATATACAATAAGTACTGCCTGTGCAAAACCACAGAAAAAGGCAGGCAGTAATAACATAAATAGTATTCGAGACATTAATACAATTTGACCAGAAAGGAGCTTCTTTATGAAAATCATATTTGTACGTCACGGCGAACCTGACTATGCAAAGGACTCTTTGACAGAAAATGGATGGCAGGAAGCGGAATGTCTGGCCGGGCGTATCAGTAAGTGGCAGGTCACCGACTTTTACTGTTCTCCCTTAGGACGCGCAAAAGATACCGCCGCCCCCACCTTGAAAAAAATGAACCGCGAGGCCGTAACGTTGGATTGGATGCGGGAATTTTCTTATCTGATTGACGACCCCATTACCGGAAGGCACGGCGTTCCGTGGGACTTTGTCCCCTCCTATTGGAGCGGAAACCCGCTTATGACAACCGGAACAGACTGGGTAGATGCCGAAATTATGAAGCAGAATCCAGAGATAAAAAGTCAGTTTCAAAATGTATGCAAAAATCTGGATAAATTTTTAGCTTCCTATGGTTACATAAGAGAACAGAATTTTTATTTTGTCCCTGATATGGAAGAACGCTTTATTTCACAGACGGTGGCTCCGGGTAATGTCCGCACCATAGATAAGCTTCCCGACGAGAGTAATGAACCTGTAATTGTCATATTCTGCCATCTGGGAATCACCTGTCTGGTTCTCTCCCACCTGCTTAATATTCCATTTCCGCTGCTGACCCACGGATTTTTCCTGCCTCCGGCAAGTATTACCATCGTTTCCAGTGAAAGAAGATGGGGGAAGGAAGCCTATTTCAGAGTACAGACTATGGGAGATGTTCACCACCTCCTTGCAAACAATGAACCGATTTCACCGGCAGGGTCTTTTGCAACGCCTTTTCCGGGATGAAATTGCGATAATTCTCAGAAGGTATGCAGCAACAGGACAAAATTTTCTGTAAAAAAAACGTTCAGAGGCATATGAAAATTGAAATCTTTCATATGCCTCTGTTAAAAAACATCATGATATACATAACCATCCGGGGAGCATCAGCCCGTTACTCCTCCACGCTCTCATCAGAACCGTCTTCCGAAGGTGCTTCTTCGTCAGAAGCCTCTCCGTCTGCAGACGCTCCGTCTCCGGCGTTGTCCGCAGCGCTTCCGGCATCTTCACCCGTATCGGAGCTGCCTGTTCTGTCAATGGTAAGATATTTCAATTCGCCTTTCACATCAACTACCTGACACTCTTCCACAAGCCCTGCCACGTATTCGGAGGTTCTCTGTGATGCAATGGTATTGGCGATGTTTTCGTTGTCAGCCTCGTCAAAATATCTCTTTACAAACTCAACAACATGATACTGATGAGCGGTTTCATCCGCCAGAACGGTGATATCGCCTTCCTTGCGGCCGTCTTCATAGAGCCATCCCGATATCACAGAGGAAGTACCTGCAAAATATCTCCCTTCTGTAAGGCTGTACTCTGATTCTGCATCTTCATAATTTGCCCTGGCGTCCTCAGAAGCATTTTCAGCGCAGAGAGCTTCAAAATCCTCCCCGGCCCTGCGGGCTTCCATCATGGCGTTTGCCTTGCTTTCAAGCTCCTTCATGGCGTCAGCTATGGCGGCGTCATCCGCATCCTCTGCAAGCTCCGCTGTAAAAATAAAGCTTCTGTAATCTACCTTGTCGTAATCCTGCTTATGCTCGTCGTAATAGACGCCAACTTCCTCGTCGGTTGCCGCATTTTCTTCAAGCAAATGGCTGTAATAAGCGCTTGCAAGCATATTTTCCCTGACAAACGGCTCGATGTTTTTCTGTGTGGCATATTCGCCAAAATTCTGCTTATAATACTCTTTGACAGTTATGCCTTCGCTATCCGCATAGGACTGTACGCCGGTCAAAAAGCTTTCATAATCTTCATTGGCGTCATAGGTAAAGCCTTTTTCACCGGCTTCCTTCACCATAACCCTTGTCTGCTTAATCTGCTCCACAGCCATTTCATCAAACATGTCCTTCCAGGTCATATCCTCTGAATACTGCTGTTTATCAAAATCAACGGAAGTGTCCAGTCCCATATAAGGCATAAGGGATGCATAAGTCATCAGATAATTATTTACAGCCGAATTGAAATAGTAGTCATATTCAAGCTGCGTCAGCTCATGGTCTCCCACCTTTACATATGCGCCCTTTAACGCTGAATTTTTCCTGACAACGGATGAGCCTATGGAAATCACCGCCGCAAGAACCACCACGGCGCAAACTGCCAGGGCTGTAATTTTTGCAATTTTATCCTGGCGGGCTTCCTTAATCTTCTGCTGCTTCCTGGCCTCTATTTTCCGGTCATATTTTGTCTGTACTTTTTGCTCTGTCTTTGCTTCCGGCATGTTTTTTCCAGCATTTTGCTGTGTTTTCTTACCGGCTTCCTGTTGTGCCATCTGTAAATTTCCTCCTCACATAAAATCACGGCTTCAAACCATCACAAAGTATACCACCTAAATGTGTCCATCCTGTGACTTGTCATCAATGCAATTCCTTTTGTTTTTGTCACCTCTGATTAATATAATTCACAAGCCCCTCTGCGTCAATGATTTTCTGCATAAATTCAGGAAATGCCTGGCCTTTAAACTGTGTGCCTTTCGTCAGATTTTTGATGATGCCGGAGTCGAAATCAATTTCCACTTCGTCCCCTGCCCCGATTCCTTCCGAGGCCTCGGGACATTCGATGATGGGAAGTCCGATATTGATGGCGTTTCTGTAAAAAATCCGGGCAAAGGTCTGTGCAATCACGCAGCTTACGCCAGCCGCCTTGATTGCAATGGGCGCGTGCTCTCTCGAGGAACCGCAGCCGAAATTTTTATCGGCTACGATAATATCGCCTTTTTTTACATTTTTGATGAAATCCCTGTCGATATCCTCCATACAGTGCAACGCCAGCTCCGCCGGGTCGGAGGAGTTTAAATACCTTGCCGGAATAATTACGTCCGTATCCACGTTGTCGCCATATTTAAAAACAATTCCTTTTGCTGCTTTCATAATTCCCTCTTTCCTCACTTTCCGATATCAGTCAGTTAAGCCGGCACGGGCAGGCAATTTTTCCAAGAGCCGCGCTTGCCGCGGCAACTGCCGGACTGGCCAGATAAATCTCCGAATTCACATGTCCCATACGTCCTACAAAGTTGCGGTTGGTTGTGGAGACGCATCTCTCCCCCTCCGCAAGGATTCCCATATAACCGCCAAGGCAGGGACCGCAGGTAGGGGTGCTCACAACCGCTCCCGCTTCGATAAATATTTTAAGGAGCCCTTCCTCCATGGCCTGCATATAAATAGCCTGGGTTGCCGGAATCACGATACAGCGCATTCCCTTCGCCACATGTCTGCCTTTCAAAATCTGTGCGGCAGTCCGCATGTCGTCGATTCTTCCGTTAGTGCAGGAACCGATAACCACCTGGTCGATTTTGATATCCTCTTTTATCTCGTCAATGGTCTTTGTATTTTCGGGAAGATGGGGAAATGCAACGGTGGGACGAAGGCTGCTTAAATCGATGGTGTATTCCTCGTCGTAAACCGCATCCTCGTCCGCCTCATAAACGGTATATTCCTTTTGGGAATGTTCTTTCATGTAAGCGATTGCCAAATCGTCCACCGGGAAAATCCCGTTCTTTCCGCCGGCCTCGATAGCCATGTTGGCAATTGTAAAACGGTCGTCCATAGAAAGATTCTTAATTCCGTCGCCTGTAAATTCCATGGATTTATATAAAGCGCCGTCCACGCCAATCATACCGATGATATGTAAAATAACGTCCTTTCCGCTTACCCACTCTGCCGGTTTTCCGGTGAGGTTAAATTTGATGGCGGCGGGCACCTTGAACCATGCCTTGCCGGTAGCCATACCGGCGGCCATATCCGTGCTTCCCACTCCCGTGGAAAAAGCTCCCAGCGCGCCGTAGGTGCAGGTGTGGGAATCCGCGCCGATAATCACATCTCCTGCCACTGTCAGCCCTTTTTCGGGAAGCAGCGCATGTTCAATTCCCATTTCACCGACTTCAAAATAATTGGTAATCTGGTTGCGGTATGAGAACTCACGCACACATTTGCAATGCTCCGCCGACTTAATATCCTTATTGGGGACAAAGTGGTCCGGCACAAGGGCGATTTTATCCCTGTCAAAGACTCCGTCCACCTTCATTTTTTCCATTTCCTTAATGGCGACAGGACTTGTGATGTCATTGCCCAGCACCAAATCCAAATCCGCTTCAATCAGCTGTCCGGCTTCCACCTTATTAAGGCCCGCGTGAGCCGCCAGTATTTTCTGAGTCATTGTCATTCCCATAAATCATATCCTCCAAACATTTTTAATCGGGCGAAAAACCTCTCTCTGCTATGGCGGACATATACCGCGTCAGCAGAAGCTGTTCCCCGCGCCGCATACATAAAAAGCGGCAAATGTTGTTCTGCCGCCTTTTGTCCTGTTTAGTTATTAATCAGCTTGTCGCTTTCATTGTTCCAGCTGTACAGCTTACGGATTTCTTTTCCCACCTGCTCTGACGGATGCTCTGCAGCAAGCTTTCTCATTGCCTTAAAGTGTGCCTGCCCGCCTGCGGGTGACATATCCAGAAGGAAATCCTTTGCAAAAGAACCGTCCTGAATGTCTTTCAAAATCTTTTTCATGGTCTTTTTGGTTTCCTCTGTGATAATCTTAGGGCCGGTAATATAATCGCCATATTCGGCTGTGTTGGAAATGGAATATCTCATTCCCTCGAAGCCTGACTGGTAAATCAGGTCTACAATCAGCTTCATCTCATGGATACATTCAAAGTAAGCGTTTCTTGCATCATAGCCTGCTTCCGTTAAGGTCTCAAAACCTGCCTGCATCAGCGCGCACACGCCGCCGCACAGAACCGCCTGCTCGCCGAACAAATCCGTTTCCGTCTCTGTCCTGAAGGTAGTCTCCAAAACTCCTGCTCTTGCGCCGCCGATGGCAAGGGCGTAAGCAAGCGCCTTGTCAAGCGCCTTGCCTGTTGCGTCCTGATGAACGGCTACCAGACAGGGAACGCCTTTTCCGGCCTGATATTCGCTTCTTACCGTATGTCCGGGGCCCTTAGGCGCAATCATGGTAACGTCTACGTTCTTCGGCGGTACAATCTGTCCGAAATGAATATTGAAGCCGTGGGCGAACATCAGCATATTTCCCTCTTCCAGATTGGGTTCAATATCCTTCTTATACATAGCTGCCTGAAGTTCATCATTAATCAGAATCATGATAATGTCCGCTTTTTTTGCCGCTTCTGCCGCTGTATATACCTCAAAGCCCTGCGCCTCGGCCTTTGCCCATGACCTTGAACCTTCATAAAGACCGATAATCACATGGCACCCCGATTCCTTTGCATTCAGCGCATGCGCATGTCCCTGACTTCCGTAACCGATAACCGCGATTGTCTTCCCGTCCAGCATGGAAAGGTTGCAATCCTCCTGATAATAAATATTTGCCATCTCTGACTCCTCCTCTTTTTCCTGTTTATGTTAACCTCTTTTCTTATATTAAACAGATTTCTCAATCCTGAAATCCGATAATATTGCCGACCTGCCTTCTACAGATAAGTAACGTTTTCCGACCCCCGAAGAAGCCCCGCAATTCCGGTTCTCGCAACCTCCAGTATTTCGTAGCCTTCCAGAAGGCTGATAAAGGCGTCAAGCTTCGCCTGATTTCCGGTAAGCTCGATTATTAAGCTGTCAAAAGCAACATCAATGATTTTCGCCCGGAAAATATCCGCGACGGCTATGATTCCCTGCCTCTGTTCGCTGTTTGCCCGAACCTTGATAAGCGCCAGTTCCCGGTAGACGCTGCTCTCCGGCTTAAGCTCCTTGATATCCCGAACATCCACCAGCTTGGCCACCTGCTTTTCTATCTGGTCGAGAACTTCATCCTCGCCTGACGCCGTAATGGTAATCCGCGTGTAGCGGGGGTCTCCGATGACGCCTGCGGTAATGCTTTCGATATTGTAGCCTCTCCTTGAGAAAAGCCCTGAAATCCGGCTTAAAGTACCGGCATTGTTATCTACCAGAAGTTGAAATACTTTTCTTTGCAATTGCCCATCCTCCTAACATTCGAAAAATATTTTATCAATATCCCCCGAAAAAGTCAACTTACATAATTAACTATAAAATTGATTTATTTTGTTCTTACTTATTCTGTCTCATTGCATTTCTGCAAAGCCAGGGTGCCGGTGCGGGCAACCTCCACGATGCTGATACTCTTAAACATACCGATAAAGAGCTGAATCCGCTCCGGGATGTCGCACATCTGGATGAGCATCATGTTTTTTGACATATCCACAATCCTGGCGCCCATGATTTCACAGACCTCCATGATATCCCGCCGGTTGGATTTGTTGTATTTTACTTTCATGAGAAGAAGTTCTCTGCTGATGCTGCTCATCTCGTCAAAGGTTTTTACCTTAATCACGTCAAGCTTTTTGTTAAGCTGCTTTTCGATTTGCTCGATAGTGCGCTTATCTCCGCTGCTTACAATCGTCATACAGGAAACGGCGGAGTCGTCTGTCTCTCCCACCGCAAGGGAGTCAATGTTAAAGCATCTCCTGGAAAAGAGTCCTGCCACCTTACAGAGCACGCCGGAACGGTTTTCCACCAGTACGGAATAGATTTTCTTCATAACCACTCACCTCCTATTTCACCAAATCCATAGGATTAATGATGCATTCAAGCAGCACCGATTCATCCTTTTCCAGAAACTCATCCAAAATATTCTCAGCCTTATCCATATTCTCAAGGCGGAGAAATTTCATATCGTAGGCAGAGGAAAGCTTCTCCAAATCCGGGCTTCCCGACAAATCCACCACAGAGTAATTGTCCTTATAAGTGTAATGCTGAAACTCCCGCACCATCCCCAGATAATTGTTCTTAAGGACTATGATTTTCACAGGAATATTGTGCTGGCGCATGGTGGCAAGCTCCATCATAGACATCTGGAAAGAGCCGTCCCCGCAGACGGCAATCACCTGCCTGCGTTTATCCGCCAGCTTTGCGCCCATGGCGGCCGGAATCGAATACCCCATGGTCCCCATTCCGCCGGAGGTCAGAAATCTGCCCTTTTTCACCACGTGATATCCGCAGGACCAGATTTGGTTCTGCCCCACATCGGCGACATAGACGCCGTCCTCCTCCATCTTATCGGAAAGCATGGTGATAAATTTTGCCGGGTCAACGTAGGCCGGGTCAGGATTTCTTTTCGGTGCCATGGTCTGTCTGTAGCCCTTAAGCGTCGATACCCAGTCTTCGCATTTACAGGAAAACTCCTGGGCAAGAAGGTCCTCAAAAATATGTCTGGCGTCGCCTACAAGGGGAATCGTGGGACCTACGTTCTTGCCGATTTCCGCCGGGTCAACATCCATATGTATCAGTACTTTATTATTCATAATCAAATCCGGCTGGTTCACGGCGCGGTCAGCAACTCTCGCCCCCACCATCAGCAAAAGGTCGGATTCGTTCATGGCACGGTTGGCATAAGCTTTTCCGTTATTGCCCACCATACCGAAATACAACGGGTGCCTTGTGGGCATAACGCCGATTCCCATCATGGTGGAAACCACAGGTATCTGCTTTTTTTCGGCAAAGGCTAAAAGCTCTGCTTCCGCGCCGGACAAAAGTACGCCGCCCCCCGCGCAAATCAGCGGACGACGGGCCTTTTCAAGCTCCGCCACCACCTTTTTTATCTGTACGATATTGCCTTTTACCGTGGGTTTGTAGGTTCGCATGAACACCGTTTCCGGGTATGAAAACTTCTTTATCTCCGCATTTTGAATATCGCAGGGAACGTCAATTAAAACCGGCCCACGTCTTCCTGTGTTTGCAATGTGGAACGCCTCCTTGAAAATGCGGGGAATGTCGTTTACATCCTTTACCAGATAGCTGTATTTCACAAAGGATTCCGCCGCTCCCGTAATATCCGCCTCCTGGAACACGTCGCTGCCGATTAATTCCGAATTTACCTGCCCCGTGATGCAGATAAGGGGAATGCTGTCCGCAAAAGCCGTGGCGATTCCCGTAAGTACGTTGGTTGCCCCCGGACCTGAGGTCACGGCGCACACACCCACCTTGCCGGATACCCTGAAAAAGCCGCTGGCCGCATGAGCCGCATTCTGCTCTGTCCTTATCAGGATTGTTTCAACAGGCGACGAAAGAATACTGTTGTAAAACGGGCAGATAGCCACGCCCGGGTAGCCAAACACATATTCCACGCCTTCCTCTTCCAAACACTTTATAATTGCATCTGCTCCTGTCATTTTCTCATCCTTTCTATGATAATGTTGCAGGATTTCCTGCAAATCTTATATTTCTCCTGCATTTAACAGCCGCCAGGCGCTCATTGCATTCCAAGAAGCTCTTTTGCTACCCTGACAGCGTCCGCCGCATCCTTCGAATATCCGTCGGCGCCGATTTCTCTCGCGTATTCGGGAGTTATCACCGCGCCGCCAATCATTATTTTTATATCGGGCTGCTCCTGCCTTACATAGTCCACCACCCGCTTCATCTCCTGCATGGTCGTGGTCATAAGGGCGGACAGCGCGATAATCTTTGCGCGGCGCTTTATCGCCTCCCCGGCAATCACTTCCCTGGGAACATCCTTTCCCAAATCAACCACCTGAAAACCGTGATTTTTCAGCATCAGCGCCACCAGATTTTTTCCGATATCATGAATATCGCCCTCCACTGTGGCGATAACCACCGTGGGCATTTCTTCTCCGGCTTTTCCCATGGCAAGAAAAGGCTCTAAATATTCAATGGAAAGCTTCATAGCTTCCGCGCTTGCGATAAGCTGGGGAAGGAAATATTTCCCTTTGTCAAACAAATCCCCTACCTCGCCAATGGCGGGAAGAAGCAGTTCGTTTAAGATAAAAGCCGCCTCCTGACCGCTTTCCACCGCGGCTTTTGTATGCTCTTTTATCTGCTTCCTGTTGCCTTTCATTACATCCTGATAAATCTGATTGCCGGATGGGAGGTTTTCCTTCCCGTCCCCTGCCGCATTTGAAGATGCGCTCAGGGCTGCGTCTTTTGTCCCGGCAAAAGCTATCTCCCCGGCTGCCGAAGCCCCTCCGCCAGATACAATATTTCCGGCTGCCGAAGCTCCTTTGGCCGGTATAGCTGCCGCCGGAATTCCCGGCTGATAATCTTTCATTCTCTCAATATAGCGGATATCCCCGCCCTCTTTATTCATCAGAAGGTCGCTGGCAAAAGCCGTGTTCACCAAAAGCTCCTGGGAGGGATTGGCTATGGCCATGGTAAGCCCGGCCTGAATCGCCATGGTAAGGAATGCGGTGTTTACGAAGCTCCTTTCAGGCAGCCCGAAAGAAATATTTGACAGCCCGCAGATGGTAGCAAGGCCTTTGTCTTTACAGTAGCGAATCACTTCAAGTACCTCGCCTGCCGCTCCCGGATTTACGCCTGCCGTGGTCACCAGGCCGTCCACCACAATATCTTCCTTTGTGAGACCGATTTCAAATGCCATACGGCTGATTTTATCAATAATTTCAATTTTTTCTTCCAGGCTCTCCGGCAGTCCCTTGTCGGAAAGAGGAAGGAGAATAAACATGGCTCCATACTTTTTTGCCAGAGGAAGAAGCTTTTTGAGCTTTTCCGTTTCCCCGGAAATGGAGTTAATCAGCGCCCGTCCGGGATATCTTCGAAGAGCCGCCTCAATCACATCCACATGACTGGAATCAATGGCAAGGGGAAGGTTGGAGGCTACCGTGACCTCGTCCAGCGCTTTCAGCATCATTTCCTTCTCGTCAATGCCGCTCATTCCCATATTGATGTCCAGAAGCGCCGCGCCGTTTTCCTCCTGTTCTTCCGCAAAGGACAGAACCATATCCAGCCGGCCTTCCCGCAGCTCGTTCTGAAGCTTTTTTTTGCCCGTAGGATTAATGCGTTCCCCTACAATCATAAATGGGGAATCCAGTCCGAAAGCGACCGTTTTGCGCTCGCCGGAAAGATAGCGCATTCCCTGCCTGCATTGTGAGCCGGGCGTCCGTGCCGTGCCTTTTTGGCAGTATTCCTTTGAACTGTCCCCTGGCATAAGGTCAGCTTCCGCTCCGCTTCGCATCGCCTTTACCAGCTTTTCAATATATTCCGGCGTGGTGCCGCAGCAGCCGCCTAAAATACCCGCCCCGGCCTTTGCCAGCTTAATCATCTCAGCGGCAAAAACATCGGCGCTCATATCATAAACCGTTTCTCCCCGGCTGTTTAATCCGGGCATCCCCGCATTGGGTTTGGCAATAACCGGAATCGCCGCCGCACCGGCCATGGCTTCTATGAGACCGGCCATTCTATCGGGACCGGTGGAGCAGTTGGCGCCCACAGCGCATACGCCCAGCTTTTCAAGTGTCACAGCCGCTGTCACTCCGTCCGTTCCGTAAAGGGTCCGCCCGTCCGCCTCAAAGGTAAGACTTGCCATCACAGGCAGTCCGCAGACCTCCTTTGCCGCAATAACCGCCGCCCGGGTTTCCTGAAGGCTCATCATGGTCTCCACCACCAAAAGGTCGGCTCCGGCGTCGGCAAGCAGCTTAATCTGCTCCTTATAAACACAGATAAGCTCCTCAAAATCCAGATTCCCCATGGGAAAAAGCTGTCGGCCTGTCATGGTGATATCTCCGGCTACAAGCGCTTTTCCGTCCGCCGCTTCCTTTGAAAGCGCAACCAGCCTGTGATTAATTTCTTCTATTCTGTCCTCAAGGCCGTACTCCGCAAGTTTGATGCGGTTGGCCGTAAAGGTCGGCGCATAGATAATATTGCTTCCGGCCTCCACATACTCCCTCTGCAGACCTGTAAAAATATCCGGGTGTTCCAAAATCCATGTCTCCGGGCATACGCCGGCCGGCATTCCCCGCTTTATCAGATTGGAGCCTGTCGCCCCGTCCAGAAAAATCAGTCTGTTTTCCGTAAATTTCCTGAAATCCTCTGTATTCACGTCTCCTCATTTCCGCGCTGTCCCTTGTCTTTCATCGCAGCGCCGATATAAACTCTTTTCATGCCAGATATCCGCCTGACAATGTCACTTTTTCAATGTTAGCATAAAATGAAGAAAACTACAATTTACAAATATATCATTTTATGGGGATAGAATTTAACTTTTTTTAATTGATTTCTACAAATTTCAGGGGAAATGAGATGATTTCTGCTTTGTCACGGGACAAATTCCCGGAAAATTCCGGTCGGATTCCGGCATACATTTGGGGACTGTTTCGGGCGGATAGTTGACTTTAAATATCAACTGTGATACCTTGTTGTCAGGACAGAATTGTCATAAAGCTGTCAGCTTCGGGCGGATATCAGCCCTTCTGCTGCGGCAATACAAAAGAATCCGGAGGATTTGTTTTGAAAAATCTGAATGTGAAACTTCTTATACTTCTCATAGTCCTTCTGACAGCGGCAACAGGCTGCGGAGACAATACCGAAATTGAAAGCTACAAGGCGAACATGAACCAGTTCTTTGAAAATGTCAGGATATTTGACTCGTCTATCAACGCCATTGACCCGAATGATGAAAATGCGCCTGCCGCGCTGCTTTCGCTTTTGGATTCCATGAATACGTCCTTTGAGCAAATGGCGGCGCTTGAGGTTCCAAGCGGGTTTCCTGGTGTGGACGAGCTTGCGGACGAGGCCAGCAGATATATGTCGGAGGCTGTTTCCTGCTATCATCAGGCATATGAGGGCGAAAGCTTCGATGCCACTGCCGCGGAGATGGCTTATTATAATTATGAATGCGCTAATGTAAGACTTCAATATATCATTTCTATACTGCACGGCAATATTCCTGAGGAAATTTTCACCTATGACGAGGACGAAACGGAAGGCGGGGAAGATGCTTCGAACGAAAATGCCGGTGATACGGACAACGAGGCGGAAGGCGGCGGAGACGATTCCGGTATGGAAGGGGAACTTCCGGAGGAATAATATGGTATCTTTCCCTCTGCTCCCCGCGCGCTGCACAAGCAGCAAATTCCACTGTGCGCCCCTGTACATAAAAACTGCCGGACACACGGCTCTGTTGGAAAGCGTGTCCGGCAGTTTTTGTCTCTATTTCAAAAGCCTGATTTGTCCAATCAGGGGAACTTCCTTTTCCTCCTGATTGATTGCGGCAACAAAGCCCAATATCCAACACACGACCATGAATATTCCCCAAATCCAACCGATACATGGAATTATCGCAATCATGGAAAAGAGTAAAATCACAAGAGCCTGATTCATGTGGAATTTGGCTCCTTCCTTATCTCCTGCAAGAAGTGCAATCAAAAATCCAATCCATGATAAATACGCTACAATACTCGTTGTCTTTGCGTCCATTTTAAATTTCCTCCCTGGTTATATAATTAACAATATCATTCTCACGATTTTTATCATCCACTGAACCAGAATAACCGCAATGGCGGCATACATATAGTACGGAATATAAATTTCCTCCTGCCGTCCTCCGCCTCTTTTATGCTTCCGGTAAAAATACAGCAGCATAAAATGTATGTAGGCCACAACCCCGTAAATCACTGTGGGGTTCATCCGAAAGCTCTCTCCCAGTTCCCCGCAAAACAGGTAATAAAAGGCTCTGGTCCCTCCGCAGCCGGGGCATGGCAGGCCGCTGATTTTCTTTATGCTGCACTCGGCCAGCTCTCCATATCTGTCATAACCCTCATATGCAAACCAGAAGCCTGCAATGATAAAGGGAAGCCAGATAACCTTTCCTATCTGATAAAACACCTCGTCGGCGCGGTATTTCCTGTTGGTTTTAATAGAATTCATCCATGAACCCGCGCATGAATTCTTCGTAAGCCGTTGTTCCGGTGGCAAACGCAATAATCAGGATGATAATCCGAAACACCAGCGCAACGCCGCCTGTTGCAATACCGGCAATCGCCATTCCCTTGCCGTCATACTTAAAGCAAAGTGTGATGACTCCCAGCACAATCGCCGCAATGGCAAGTATCGGACTGAACAAATCAAGACAGCAGCATAACAGGGAAAGAATGCCGCACACCATCAGATCGGAAGAGCGTCGTGTAGGGAAAGAGTGTAGATCTCGGT
>CAMSTM010000008.1 GCA_947063675.1 uncultured Lachnospiraceae bacterium
GTATGGCTTCAGAGATGAATTTTAATAAAATAAACTATTAGTTTTTTGAGAAGAGGGTATGGACATGGACATTTTATCAAATGGAAATACTTTGATATCTGATGTGCTTAATCGGATACTGATATGCCGGAGAGTAAGTGATTTATATCTACTGGGCAATTCTGGAGAAGAGCTGGATTATTTATATCCTTTTGTAAATATCATCCCGTTGATAGATAATAGTGACAGGGCGGAAGACGTTATTTACATACGCGTTACGGATGAAGATGAATTGGACAGAGCGATACAATGGGTTGAAAAATATAAAGATATCAAAGATTTCATTATATATGTTTTACCTCATGTAAAAATGTCAGATAAGGACAGGGATGTTCTGGGTGTACCTTATGATGTCAGTTTGTATTCGGGTTTAACGGGAATTTTGTTTTTAACCGGAAAAACTTTTTTGTCGCCAGTAGAAGCAGAAGTGCCGGATACATTTAAAGTTTTGGCAATAGTTCATTTTTATAATGAAGCAGATATTATCGGGGAGACGATACAATATCTTTTAAGCCAGGACATTGCGGTTTACCTGTTAGACAACTGGTCTGATGATGGGAGTTATGAAATTGCGCAGGAATATCAGAAAAGGTATCCTTCAAAAATATATTTGGAACGCTTTCCTTTCACAGGAAGAAGTGAAAATTATGAATGGTATCTCCAAATGGAAAGGACGGAACAGATAAGTAAGGAGCTTGAATTTGACTGGTTTATTCATTATGATGCTGATGAAATGAGGGTAAGCCCCTGGAGGGATGTTACCTTAAGAAAGGCAATATATTGGATAGATATCCAAGGCTATAACGGCATAGAAAATACGGTAATTGATTTTAGGCTTACAGAGTATGATAAAGAAAATATTTTTATGAGAGATGTTTTTTTTGATTTCAGACATTATAATGTTCAGTTTGACCAGTTTAAGACGTGGAAAAAAACGGAACAGATAGAACTAAAGTCAACAGCCGGGCATTGCGCCGACATAGCCTGTCCGAGGATTTATCCCTTGAAGATTTTAAACAGGCATTATCCCATGAGGGATATCAGACAGGCTGAAAAAAAGATTTTCTCAGACAGAAAGCCAAGGTTTAAGAAAGAACGAAAAGAACGCGGGTGGCATGGGCATTATGAAAGATTTAAGGAAACGAAAGATATTCTTTTTGACTCCAAAGAATTGTTATTGTGGGGAAAAGATACATTTGAACGATTGTATATTCCGCTGTTTATGGAATGTGGGGTAAGGAAAGAAGAGGAAAAAGAGGATAATAGTCTGACAGGAATTAAATTGCCTGATATTACAAAGAAAAGGATAGTGCTTTATGGCGCCGGGAATATTGGAAAAAGAGTATATTTTGAATTGGAAAGGAGAAATATCATTATTGCTTGGGTAGACAAAAGATATGAAGTCTTAAAGGCCCCACGGTGCAAAAAAATAGTTTCACCTGAAGAAATAAAAAAATTAAATTATGATTATATAATAGTAGCTATAATAAATAGGGAGCTAGTGTCTGAGGTGGTTTGGGAATTGGAGGGCGAATACGGAGTTGGCAGGGATGAGATTCTGCTTATTGAAAGAGATGAGGGTAAGAATCATGGCTAAAGTTTCAGTGATTGTTCCAGTTTATAATGTACAGGATTATGTAGAAGAATGTATTAAAAGTATTTTAAATCAGACATTAGCTGATTTTGAAGTTATATGCATTGATGATGGCTCAAAGGATAACTCAGGAAAAATTCTCGACAGGCTCGCTCAGATGGACAGGCGAATAAGGGTAATACATAAAGAAAATACAGGTTACGGAAACACTGTGAATGTGGGTTTGAGGCAGGCAAAGGGAGAGTATATTGCAATTATTGAAAGTGATGACTTTATAGAAAATAATATGCTGATGGAGTTATCTGCTATTGCCGATGAATATGAATTGGACTATGTGAAATCAAACCATTGGGCATACAGTGGAAAGGGCAGAGAACTCATTGATACAGGCGGTATCCGTGAATACAACAGAGTGATTTTAAGATATGAAAGTATGAATAAAATACTTTCCTGTAAAAGTATCTGGGCTGGGCTTTACAGAAAAAAATTTTTAGAGGATAATCAGATTTATTTTTTAGAAACGCCAGGGGCCTCGTATCAGGATATATCATTTTGGTTTAAAGTATGCATAATGGCGCAAAGGGGTTATTTTACCAGAAAAGCATATGTAAATTATAGGGTAGACAACAGTAATTCTTCTGTGAAATCCCGTGAAAAGGTTTTTTGCGTTTGTGATGAGATGGAGGAATGCGAAAGATACTTGCTGGGGACGGATTTGGATATAGAATGCATATATCCATATTTTGTGATAAGTAAGAGCAATGCGTTTACCTGGAATATAAGAAGAATATTGCCGGAGCATAGACAGAAATTTGCGGAGAAGGCCAGTGAGGATTTGCGCGCGGATATTTGCGGGCCTTATATGAAAAAAATGGGCGCATCAGAATGGAAGATGACAGGAATTTCGGAATGGGATATTAATGAAATGAATCTGCTGATGAACTTCCCGGAATCTTACTTAAAATATGAAGGTAATGAATTTGTCACAATTACAATGGAAAATAGAGAAACTGTCCTCGCGGCTATAATGAATGAAAAAGAAATATATATTTATGGTGCTGGGAAGAATGGACAGAGGTTATCAAAATATATATCAAATAGCGAAAACGATTGCTGTATTAAATACGTAGTTACGGCTTTAAAGGGTGGGGAAGCGGATATTAACTCAAAGGTTCTGGAAATAAAAAATGAGAAGCTGAACATTGAGAAAAAAATAATTGTAACTGTAGCTAATAATTGTATTAGGAAGGAAATGGTTATTAGAGCAATGAACAGAGGATTTAAAAGTATATTTTTACTTGATAATGAAATTATACAGTTTTTAAGGAGATATGAAGATGAATGTAATATATAAAGATTTTTTGCATAGAGTTAAAAATGCAAAAAATGTAAAAATATACGGAGCCGGTAAATTTGCAAAAACTTTATATTATTTATTTAACCGAAAAGGAATTAAAGTGGAAGCATTTGTTGTTGCAGATACAAGTCAGAATCCGGCAGAACTTTTTCAAAAGCCGGTTATAGCGTTGGAAAACCTTGAAAAACAGGAAGACTATAGCTTGGTAGTAGGGGTTGAAAGAAAAGAAACTACACGAAAAATTTTAGAAAATCTTCTTGCTCAGCATATAAAAAATATTATTATTGTACCTGCAAGTATTGTAAATGATATTTATTGCAATTTTGTTATAAATGAGGAATCTATAAAAATATTTATGGAAAACCTTGCAAATGAAAAAAAAGTAATTGTATATGTTGCTGATAGAGACGGAAATTTGATTATTAGATATATGCAGAACAAGGGTGTGCAAATAGATGCAATATGTACAGAAAAGAAAGAATTGCTTCTGGATTGGCAGATGCCGATATTATCTTTTGAGCAGTTGGGAAGTGTTGATAAGAATACCATTATTATTCTGACTATGGGGAATCCGGATTGGCAAAGAGGTTTTGTAAGCAGATTGAGGAGTAGCGGATTTGAAAGAATTGTTTTGCTATCAGCGGAAATAAAGGAAGCGATTGAAAATGACTTTGGTAGAATGATATGGGAGGAAAAGGGCGCTGATTTTCAAGTGATTAATACACAGAATGTTGAGCAATATCATTATATTGTCCAAAAGGAAAAGGCGTCTAAAGTATATCGATGGCGGATAGCGGCACGAGACCACTATACTTATACAGATAATGAGATAGAATCCATAAGAAAGGGGAGTTTTGTCGAGGAATATGAGAGATTGTTTCCCAACTGCTGTTTTTGTCCTTATGATGAAGTGCCATTTTGTAAAGTGGATAGCCCTGATATAAATATTGAAATATATTTGTCAAAATGCCATAAAGATAAAAAAATTGCCCAGCAGTCTCTTCCAGCGTGGCTTATCCCCATTCAAGTGGGAAAAGCCCTGACCGATATTCGAATTGCAGAAGTCTGCGACAACACTGGAGATAATATTTCCATGAAAAATACAGACTACTCGGAAGGAACCGCGCTATACTGGATTTGGAAAAATACTCACGGCCAGGATTATGTTGGTTTATTTCATTACAGACGTCAGATGGCAATGGGAAAGGACAGCCTGTATAAGCTAATGCAGTATGATGTGCTGCTTACGGTTCCCACCTATATCCCGATGAGTACGAAAGAGTTTTTCTGTACAAACTTCATATTGGAATATGACTGGAATCTGATGATGAAGTACATAAAAGAGTATGATGAATTCTACTATAAGACCGCTCTAAAGCATGAGAAAGCTCATAGTTATTTTCCGTGCAATATCTTTATTATGCGCAGGGAATATTTTGATGAGATGTGCGAGTTTATATTTGGCGTATTGGAAAAGGTTGATGGTTATTACGAGAATATTCATATGGTGAGGAAAGACCGGTATCTGGGGTATCTGGTGGAGAATTTACTGTCTATTTATATGATGCATCATGCGGCGGACCGAAATATAGCTTATACGGATATGAAATATTATTATCCTATAGAGGAAAGTACTTTTTGAAAGGATAATTCATAGATACAAAAAGAAACGAGTATGCCAACTGGGTCTTAAGAGACTGTACGGCATAAAGGCTTCTTTTAATTAATTGATGGAGAAACAATATGTACAGTTTTGATGTGTTTGATACTTTAATTACAAGAACGACTGCTACGCCATGGGGAATTTTTGCCCTTATGCGTGACCGACTGAAATTGGAAAAACAGATTCACAATCTTGATGAATATGTGGTTGATAATTTCTACGGGATGAGAATCCACAGTGAAGAGCTTGCCAGAAAAGCAGGCTCATTTCAGCATGTGGAGGAAGTTACTTTACACGATATTTATAAAGCGATGGCTGTCTGTGGCTGTATCAGTGATGAGCAGATAAAATATTTATGTAAACTGGAGCAGGAAACAGAGGTTGCCAATGTAGTGCCGATTCCGGAAAATATTCAGAGGCTGAAAGGACTGGTAGAGCAGGGAGAAAGAGTTGTTCTTATTTCGGATATGTATCTTCCCGAGAATACAATACGAAGAATGCTGCTGCAGGCGGATGATATATTTGAGACAATTCCTCTATATGTTTCCTCAGAGTATGGGAAACGAAAAACAACGGGAAATCTGTACCGTCTGATTAAAGAATTAGAGCAGATTGATATCAGCGAGTGGACGCATATAGGGGATAACATTTATCAGGACATTGAGATATCTTTTCAGTTGGGAATCAGACCGGAGTTTGTGGAAAGAATTGGACGGAGTAATTTTGAAAATGAATTGCTGGAGAAATATGGAGATGACAGCAGACTCCAATTGATGACCGGCACAGCGATAAGAGCCGAAAGAAGTAATGAAGCTGTTTTTCTACAAACCGGCGATATTAAGCAAGGTATTTCTGAAAGCAGATGCAATGCCTATCATATCGGCTGTCGATATGCAGGCCCTGTATTGTACAGCTACGGGGAATGGATAATTGACCAGGCGGAAAAGAAAGGTATTGACAGGCTTTATTTTATTGCAAGAGACGGTTACCTGGTGAAAAGGATTGTAGACGTTATCCTGAAAAGCAGAAAGTCAGGTATTGCTACAAGTTATATTTATGGTTCCAGAAAGGCTTGGAGGATGCCGTCTTTATCCAAAGAAAACTATAATTTGTATCAGATGATTTTCTGGTCGCATGTCCGCAGGATAAAAACACTGGAAGATTTGGCGGCGGTTATACATGTGCCTTTACAAAAATTGTACGAATATCTTCCGGGGAGCTTTGCAAGTAATAGGAAAAACATGGCTATTTCCCAGTATGAATTGGAGTATGTTATGCGGGAACTGTCAGAAAGTGAGGCTTTTAAAGAATATCACTTGAAAGAACTGGACGAGGAAAGGAAACTGGTTCGGCAATACCTTTCACAGGAAATCGATACCTCAGATGACAGATTTGCCTTTGTAGATGTTTCCGGAGGCGGGCTTACCCAAGGGTGCCTCAAAGAACTGCTTAAGGACAGGTATAATAAGTCGATTCACACATTTTTCTTTAAAATTGACAGGGTGAACCTGGTAGAAGGTTCTATAACAGATACCTTTGTGCCCGGTTTTCTGGAAAACAATCTTACAATAGAGATGATGTGCCGTGCGCCTCATGGGCAGACCAGGGGGTATGAAAAAAGGGACGGGAAAATAGTGCCGGTTCTGGAGGAGACCGAGGACAGGCAGATAATAGAGCATGGTTTTTATGAATATGAAAAAGGAATTTTTGATTTTTCGGAGCGGATGTATGAAGTGTCTGCTAAAACCGGCGTGAAAATTGGTTCAATGAAAAATATTTTGTTGTATATAAAGCATATTGCCGAAGAACCGACAGAAGATGTTTTGGAGTATTTCGCCTCAATACCCAGCAGCGAATCCGGCAGAGGGGATAAGGTGGTGGAGTATGCGCCAAAGCTGACAAAAGAAGAGATTAAGACAATATTTTTAAAACGTACAAATGAACCAATTGAGTTTTTTTATAAAGGAACTGATTTGAATTATTCTCTAATGCGTGCAACGGAAGAAGAAAAAGCTCTGGCAGAGCGTTATAAAAAAGAGCGTAACGGAACGCTTGGCAGATTTTACAGACAGGAAGCGGAAAAGGAACTGAATGCCAAGCGAAAACAGTATGGCCGGGCGGCGCTTTATCCTGTCAGACTGCTGGAAGAAAAAGTTGTTCTCTATGGAGCCGGGAAGTTTGGCCAAGACTTATATAAAAGACTGTTGGAAGATGACGGGCATGAGGTTGTTTTATGGGTGGATAAAAATGCGGCTGCCTGTCGGCAGCAGGGGCTGGCAAATGTGCAGAATGTTTCGGAGATAAGAAATGCTTCTTTTGACCAGTTAGTTATTGCTGTGGTGGATAAAAAATTGGCTGAAGAAATTCAGGAAGAATTGGTGCAGACAGGGATGGAAAGAGAGAAGATTATCTGGCTGAGCCCAAACCAGATTGTGGAGTGGAAAGTGGAAGGGATTGGGTGAAGAATTCTGTAATTTTGCCCCAATTATAGGACGAGGAAAAATAGGATGTTAAAAGTAATTGATAATACCAGAGATTTTAAAGAACTTTTTGATAACCCTGACCGTAATTTTTACATATATGGTGCTGGATTTCAAGGTAGACATCTTTTGGATCATATACGTTCTAATATCAGTCTAAGGTCAGGCACTGTTGATATAAAAAACATTTTAGTTACGAATAAGCAGGGTAATCCCGATAATGTGGGGGGGGGTTCCGGTTGTACAGTATGACAGAATGAATTTTACAGAGCAAGATGTTATTATTATAGCTGTAGATAAACGGATAAAAGGAGAAATTGATGATTATTTGCAAGATTGTGGGGCAGAACGTATCGATTTACGTTCCGGTATCGTGAAATATGAGGATATTTATAATAGAATTAGGCCGCTTGCCGATAATTTTCCTGCTAATATTATGGGAATTAATGAACCTTTGAATTGTTATGGTGGCAGGATTGTGTGGACATGCTGGTGGCAGGGAGAAGCAGATGCCCCTGATATTGTTAAGGTTTGTTGGCAAAGTCAGCGAAAAAATCTTTCAGAAGATATAAAGCATGTTATTATTACAAAAGATAATTATTCTGATTATATTACAATACCGGATTATGTGTTGGATAAGTTTGAGGATGACAAAAATGCTATTGCACATTTATCCGATTTTATTCGTGCAAGTCTGTTATATAAATATGGGGGAGTGTGGTTGGATGCAACTGTTTTGCTATTAGAGAAATTACCCGAAGAATGTTGGGAACTTCCTTTGTATTCTTGGCGAAGTGATAAGATTGATAATATGACGCTGTTTGGCTCAGAATTTAAATGGACAACTTGGTTTCTGGCCGCACAGAAAGGAAGCGCACTATATCAATTTATCATGGAGGCCTTTTTATATTATTTTTCAGTTTACAATAGGATAGACTATTATTTTACTTTAGATTTTTTTATTTCAATAGGAATTAATATATTGGAAGGAGTGTCAGAGCAATTTTTAAATATACCATATAACAATGAAACGGCGGCACGGTTAATTGGTCACCTTAATGAACCATATTCCGAGGAGAAATTTCGTCAATACTGCGAAGGTTCATTTCTACAAAAACTTAGTTGGCATCGGAATGATTATCCAAAAGGTTCTATTTTCGATTATTTGGTTAGCGGTAATGTCGGCACGGAACCAGCTTTATTAAAAGAACAAGACCCGTTAGAGTAAGAGTAACAGCCTGCAGTATTGCGTACTTTTAAAATTTTACATATGAGAACTGTTTATTGGACAGTACATATGATATTATATTTACAATAAAGCAAGCCAGGAGGCGATGAAATGAGGAATATCGAAGCTGTCATCCAGAGATTAGGATATCACAGGTCAAAAAAATTATTCTATTTATCTGATATTGATAAAAGAACTGAATTATCATGGCATGACAGAAGAGTATTGAGGGAATTGTCTCCTTATGCTGTATATATTGTAGACGGTAGTATACTTACAGCTTTTTTTGACGATTTAAATATTCGCGGGGATATGGATATCCAGGTAAAGATATGGAATGCACAAATTCCGGTTGTTATTTCTGATGAAGGTAATTACATCAAAATCTATAATGGAAAGGGAATGGTTTTAGATTCAGGTAAAAAAATCAGGTTGCGGGATATTGTTGAATTTGATTTGAGCCAATGTGATGAAAAAAATGCATTTTCGTATTGGAATGTGACTAATAGTTTATCATTAGAGATTTACGAGAATAGCATGGGCAAAAAAAGTTTAAATGAATTTTTAATAGATAATCTCAGATATATTACCCAAAGATTGAAAGATGAATATCAGATTTCTTTTGCAAATAAGTTAATGCTGAGAGTATTGCTTATTCGATATTTGGTTGATCGCGGTGTTAATATTGGGTACATGGATCTTAACGGGGATGTTAAGCATTCACAGGAGGTATTCCTGCAGATTGTTCAAAATAAAGATAGTTTTTTTGAACTGGTCAGATATTTAAAAGAGAGATTTAATGGTAATCTGTTTGAAGTGGATGAGCAAAAGGAAAAGAGCGAAATAACCAAAGAAGCTCTTTCTATGCTGCATAATTTTTTGACTGCAAAGGAAGAGTTGAAAACGGGACAATTGTGCCTGTTCCCTTTTTACGACTTTAATATTATTCCAATTGACTTAATAAGCAATATCTATGAAATACTGTTAGGGAAAGAAAAGCAGGATAAAGATAAGGCATTTTATACGCCGGAATATTTGGTGGATTATATCGTAAATCGAACAGTTGGAAAATACCTTGTTAATAAGAATGAGTGTAAGGTATTGGACCCTTCTTGTGGGTCAGGTATTTTTTTGGTTAAATCACTTCAAAAGATATTGGAGCGTAATGCTGATTTGAATGGTTTTATACAGGATAAAGATAGAATTAATGCGTTGGTTAAAGAAAATATATATGGGATAGATTATAATGAGGAAGCAGTGGATGTTACAATTTTTTCGATTTATGTGACGCTTTTTGACTACCAGAATCCCAGAAGTTTAGAACAGTTTAGATTGCCTTTGCTAAAAAATGAAAACATTCTTTTTGGCGATTTTTTTGATGAAGAAAAAATGAGGGCAATTGAAAAGGTAAATTTTAAATTTATCTTAGGAAATCCGCCATGGGGAAGTGTTAAACAGCAGAATTATAAAAAATATTGTGCAGATAGGGAGGTTATTGCACAAAACGGAGAAATTTGTGTTGCTTTTTTGCTAAAGGTTCAGGAAATTGGTGATTCGGATACGGAATGCAGTTTGGTGATTCCGTCAAAAATATTGTATAAGGGAAAGAGGCCTTCTATAGCTTTAAGAAAAATGCTGTTAATTGATACACAGCTGGAACAGGTGTTAGAACTCTCGGCTGTAAGGAAACAAATTTTTAAAGGCGCAATAGCTCCGGCAGCCGTGATTTCTTTTCTATGCAAAAAAAGCAGCCGGAATCATAAAGTGGAATATATAAGTTTAAAACCCAATAAATACTTGAAGTTATTTGGAATAATTATGATTGAACCCAATGATGTTAAGTATGTAAACCAGACATTATTCTTAGAGTATGATAATTTGTGGAAGATACTGGTTTATGGCGGGTATTGGGATTTTGAACTTTTAAGCGGTATGAATGAAAAGTTTAGAACAATTAAGAATATTGCAGTGGAACATAATTTGATAATGAAAAAAGGACTCCAGGATAACGATGGTGATAAAAAGGACTCTTCGCATCTGGTTGGAAGAAAAATTTTGGATTCTGATGAAGCGGTTGAACATTTCTGTTTGAATTACAATGTTTATTCAATTTTTAACAAAAAGAAAATACATCGCCCCAGAACACCGGAGATATATAATGCACCGTATGTCCTTTTTAAGAAAGGATTAGACTGTTCAGACTATTCTATAAGGGCAGTATATACAGAAAAAGACTTCCTTTATAGAGAAACGATAAACTGTATAAAAGGTACAAAAAACGATAAAAAGATTTTGTTAAATTTATGTGGCATACTCAACTCTGCATTATTTTCCTATTTCAATTTAATGCTGGGTTCTTCGGCAGGAATAGAGAGAGAACAGGTTTTTCTGGAAGAGTTAGCCAATTATCCATATGCGTATAGTGACGAGCTTGTTGAACTGGTTCAGGAAATTCAGCAAGAAGGCGGTAGTGAAAATAGTAAAGAATTACGAGACAAATTAAACAAATGTGTTATGAAGATGTATGGTCTGCAAGATAACTGGTTTGTTGATTATGCTTTATCTGTCCAGATTCCGATACTTTGTGGAACTTACCAAGAGACGAAATGCAGTATAAAAGGGATGAGGGACTATGCATCAATATTTTGTAAGATATGGGATGAACATTTCTCACAAAGTGAAGTGTACAACGCAATAAATATTTATCCGGACATTAAAGGAAAATTTGCTGCTATAGAAGTAAAATTTTCTTTTGAGAAAATGGCAGAGAGCGTTCGTGTGTTAGATAATATTGACGATGATATTAGTCTGCTTACTGATTTTATGATTTATCAGTTGAATGACTGTTTTTATCAAACAAAAAATATTATAGAATTTTTGGATGACTCATTCGTAATTGTAAAATCTATTGAGTCTAAGAATTGGCATCCTGCAATGGCTGTGAAAGATAGTCATAAAGCGTTGAATGCAGTACTTCTGGGAAAGGGGGACTGCAGATGAAAGGGATATTAAATGAGAATATACTGCAGGCATTATATCGGGCAAATTTTGAGAAAATTATAAACTATATTCTTGGCATATGTGAACTGGTTGTAGAAGACTACGAGAAAAAGCAGTTAAAGCTGCCAAACGATGAAAATAAAATCAGGAGTATTATGCTCGAAGAATATATGATAAAGCAGAAGAGTATTTATGGTATGTCAGATTATAGGTTTGAGCTTGAAGTGCCGGAGAATTATGCTGGAAATGGGCAGCATATTGGAAGAGTTGATATTCGTATCCTTTTAAAAAATGATTTTGAAAAAGAAGATGCGTATTACATTATAGAATGTAAAAGGATTGATGGGACATTTGATTTGAATAAAAAATATGTAAAGGAAGGTGTTGCCAGATTTACTACACAAAAATACTCTTCTTATTATGGCAGAAATATAATGCTTGGATTTATTGTAAAAAAGATTGATGTATCTGCAAATGTCAGGTTGATTGAAAAAATTCAGAATGCAGAGTTGGATCAACATATGCATGGTGGTTTTCAGCTTATAAAAAGAGATAATATGACAGAGAGCTATAAGTGTATATATCAGATAAAGGCAGGCGAGGTGGAGCTACGTCATATATTTTCGGATTATTCAAGTATTATACAATGAAAGTCCCGGACAATATGATAGTTTCAGAAGCTAAATGGTAATCCTGTTAAATTATTTTACCATATATGCCGATATAAAAAGCAGTAACATTCATCATAAAGCAAGGATTGCGGAAAAGGTTGCATGGAGGCATTTTATACAGGCAGGCAATTATTCAGGCTCGTCACGGCAAATTTTCTGCGGTGACGGGCTTTTCTATTCCCATGGACAGTAGGCCGGGCGGGCTCGACAGATGTCATTTGGCGAATGTTCCATTGGTATATGAACAGAGGCAATACAGGAGAGGTAGACAATGACCAGAGAGTGTAAAAACCAGATTTTTAAAACGTGGCAGCTTATTGGAAAGCTGCGGCAGATACTGGAAAAGCAGATGAACACATGGCTGCGGCCGGAAAAGAAAGAAGAGTATTTAAAATTTCTGGAGGAGTATCAGCAGGCGGTGATTTCTGTGGGCAATACTGTCGACAGGCAGACCAGGGAAGAGGAAAGCAAATTGGTTATTCCGGGTCTGGAGGAGTACTGTGAAGAGATTTACCAGATGGTAAATTGTACCGGAGGGATTTCTGATTATAGCAGGCAGACAGAGGTTCTGAAGAATAGACATAGACGCATAACAAGAGCACTGGAAGAGATTCCGGTAAGGACAGAAATGCTTTTTATGCCTTACAAATTCAGTATGTGGGACAGTCTGGAATCAGTTTATCTTGCGGCTGCCAGGGACGAAAACTGTGACGCTTATGTGATGCCTATTCCTTATGTAGAACAGGATAAAGAGGGAAAAACAGAATGGAAATTTGAGGGAAGAGACTTTAAGGGAATACCGGTACAGGATTTTGAAGAGTATAATTTTGACGAACACAGGCCGGATGTGGTCTTTATACATAATCCCTACGATAATTGCAATAATGTGACTTCGGTTCCGGCAGAGTATTACACGGCGGAGATTAAAAAATACTGCCGTTATCTGGTTTATATTCCATATTTTTATGTAGGTGCGGAGCTGCCGAAAATGCATTTAAGTCTGCCTTCATATAATAATATAGATTATATTGTGGTTCCCTCAAACTTTTCCGTGGAACAGATGAGTCCTTATGTGCCGAAGGATAAACTTTTACCATTAGGCTCGCCCAAGGTTGACCGGATGCTCATTATGAATGAAAAGAGGGAAGTACCGGAAGCGTTCAGGAGGCAAATACGCGGGAAAAAAGCGGTTCTGTATAATGTGGGGATTAACGGGCTTTTGCGGAATGGTTTCCGCACAATCTTTAAGATGCGTTATGTGTTTGATTATTTTAAGAAGCAAAGCGATTTGGTGTTGTGGTGGCGTCCGCATCCGCTGTTAAAGGCAACGGTGAAGTCTATGAAGCCGGAGCTTTTACCGGCCTATGAGGAACTGGAGCGGGCATTTTTGCTGGAACGGATTGGGATTTATGACCTTACGCCGGACAGCAACATGGCAATTGCCGCCACAGATGCGTTTTTGGGGGATTATTCTTCTCTGGTGTGTTTGTATGGACTTTTAGGCAAACCTATTTTCTTTCTGGATGATTTTTCCATGGCAGAGCCCACAGAGGAAGAAAAGAGGCTGATGTGGATATCAGGGCTGATTCGGGAATCTGATGGGAATTTTATTTTTTATTCGCCAGATTACCGCTCCCTTTGCAGGCTTTATGATAAGAGTGGAGAGATTGAATTTCTATACCGGATGGACGGAAATTATGCGGGCGGGCAAGCCTATTATTTCGAGGAACCGGAGCGGGCGCAGATGCGTTATTTCCCTGTGGAGAGGCAGAAGCCTACGGTGGTTTACCATATGGCGGATAAGTCCGTTACGTTGGAAGATGCCCCGGAAAACGAGCTGGATTATACTTTTTACAGTACTATTTGGGAAGATGGGGAACAGACGATTTTCTGCCCGGGGGCGAAGGAGGAATTTGTATTCCGGAACCGCGTGACAGGAGAAGTAAGCCGGTATGACGATTATGCGAAAGAGCTGATGCCTTATGTGAAGATGACAGGCGACCATTTGCTGAGAGGAGGAGCTATCCGCGTGGGTGATTATGCCTATATGTTGTCATATCAGACAAATAAAATGCTGGAATTTAATCTATTGGGCAAGAGTTGGAAACTGTATGATATCGGAGAGGATGAAATGCGTTTTTCATCTTTCTTCTATGATGGTGTGGATTTCTGGTTTTTCGCGTGGGATGGCTCCTGTATTGTAAGATGGTATACGGAGGGGCATGAAGCAGAATATTACAGCCGGATGCCGGAGGGATATCTGGGATTATGCAGCAGTATGACGTCACCTTATACGCCGGCTTTTGGCCCGGTGGTGCTTTTACCGGAGGAAATTATTGTATTTCCCCATGTCGCCAATATGATTCTTAAAGTTAACAGGGCAAGCGGAGCAATCAGCGAGTGGCGTCCGCAGCTTTTCTATGAGGAGGGACAGAGGAAGTCTTCTCTGTATAATATAAGTTCTAATTATGTTTTTGCCTGTCTCTATGATGAAGGGCATATTCTGGCTCAGACAGCTTACGATGGAAGTCTTCTGGTGATTGATATTGCCACCGGAGAGGTGGAGAGGAAGAAATGCGTCCTTTCGAAAGAGGCCTATGAGAAGCTGGACAACAGCGTAGAGAGTACTGCCTATCGCACACAGGCATTGTCGCCGTACTATTTTAAAGAAAACGGGCTGCATCAGAGTCTGGGGGATATGATGCGCTATCTGACAGCCGGTTCGGATTCGCAGAAGGAGCGGCAGAAAAAGGTAAGCGTAGAAGGTGTTGAGAACGTCAACGGTGAATGTGGTCAGAAAGTATATGAACAAATGAAAAAATTGTTGGAGGTAAAATAGTTGCTGCAAATCAAAAACGATTATCTGGAAGCTGTCTTTCATAAGTATTCTCATGTGGTCTTGTTTGGAGGGGGAGCCGTGACTTCTGCAATGCTTGCGGCATACGAAGAACAGGAATTTGCGAAAAAGATAGATTATATCCTTGACAATGACAGGAGCCGGGACGGAAAAAGCCTGAGTATAAATGGCCGGGAAATGACTCTGATTTCCCCGGAAAGCTTTGCGGGACTCAATTATAAAGATTATGCTTTAATTATTATGCCGGTGTTTTTTCTTGATATTGTCAGGAAAATTGACAGGAATGTCTTGTTTGACGGGATACCTACATATATTTATGCTTTTATGATGAACGGGGAAAGGAGAAGAGACTTTTCGCTGAAAACGACGGAACAGATGAAAATTCCTAAGATAATTCATTACTGCTGGTTTGGAGGAAAGGCGATTCCGGAAAATTATAAAAACAACATTGAGAGCTGGAAAAAATATTGTCCTGACTATGAGATAGTGGAGTGGAATGAGACTAACTATGATTTTAAAAAGAATCAGTTTATGTATGATGCATATCTGACAAAGAACTGGGCATATGTGTCAGATTATGCACGAAAAGATGTTGTCTATAATTACGGGGGAATCTATCTGGATGTAGATGTGGAAATATTGAAGCCATTGGACGATTTGTTATATAATAAATTTTTCATGTGTCGGGATGATGTGGCTAATATAGCAACGGGTGCCGGTTTCGGTGCGGAAAAGAAGAATGAAATTATAAAATCGCTCAGGGATGATTATGAAAATCACAGATTTATCGATGAGAGCGGGCGGGTTATCGGAAAGGCATGTGGCAATTATGAAACGGCAAGTATGATAAGATACGGTTACAGGCCGGATAACGAGTGTCAGACAATTGCCGGAGGAAAAATATATCCAAGAGAAGTTTTATGCCCGGTTAGTTGGATGGGGCTGCCTGACAGTTATACTGACAGGACAGTTGCGGTACATAAATATGACGATTTCTTGGTGGATAAAGAAGGAAAGGAAAACGCACCGGAACTTCGAAAGGAAATAAGGGGTCTGTTGGAGAGGGCATCGGCAAGAGGGACGCAAGAACCGTTTAAGGTAAGGAGAGAGCGGGAAGATTTATCGGAGTATATTGCACAGAGAAGGTTGCTGGCTTTGCAGTAATATATAGGAGCAGCCGGGACATGGAGTCACCGGAAACAGAGAAAGGACTATACACTCATGGCAAAGTTAATCACAACTGAAAAAAATAACGGCCAATTGTCCGACTTAAATCGTCAGGTCATTCACTACATCGAGCAGTACCCGTCAGATTATTACGATGACTGCCTCTCTGAGGAAAGTAATTTCCAGGTATGGTATCAGTTGTCGGAACTGCGTACGGGGCTCCTGAGCTGGTATCCATTTGAAAGAGAAGCGCAGATACTGGAAATCGGCGCGGGATTTGGCGCGCTTACCGGGCTTTTATGCGACAGGTGCGCGCAGGTAACGGCAACGGAGCGTTCTGTGCCCCGGGCGGAGGCACTGGCGAAACGCTGGGCGGCGAAGGAAAATCTGACGGTTTATGCGGGGGAATGGAGCGGGCTGGATTTTGGCTGTCAATTTGACTATATTATCCTTACCGGCATCCTGGAACGGATTGCCGGAGGTTCGTCGGAGATGGAAAAGTATGCGGACTACCTGAAAAAGGTGTCCGCACTTTTAAAACCGGAGGGGAAAATTTTATTTGCCGTAGAAAACCGTTTTGGCCTTAAGTATTTTTGCGGCGTACCTGAGCCCCACACGAACCGTGCTTTTGACGGGCTCAACCATTACAGAAAGGGCACAAGAGGGTATTCCTTCAGTAAAAAGGAAATTGAGGATATTTTGTCGCTTGCAGGACTGACCTTTTCCAAATTTTACTATCCCCTGCCGGATTATAAGCTGCCGCAGATGATTTATACGGATGCGCATCTTCCTGGAAAAAATCTGCATGAACGTCTCCTGACTTATTATCTTCGAAATGACACGTTAATTGCTTCGGAGACGGCGCTTTATGACGATGTGATTGATAATAATGTGTTTCCTTTTTTCGCCAACTCATTTCTTGTAGAATGCGGAAAGGCAAATAATGCAAGTCCAGTGGTTTACGCAGCCGTATCCACAGACAGGGGGGCGGAGAGAAGCTACGCTACGGTTATAGAGGGAGCAGATATTGTGCGGAAGATACCCCTTCATGCAGAGGGGAAGAAAAACGCTTTGAAGTTGCTGGCAAATATTGGGGATTTGGAGGAGCATCGGATTCCAGTGGTTCCCCACAGTCTGGAAGCGGATGGAAGCCTTAAGCTGCCATATATATCCTGGCCCACTTTATCCGATTATATCAAGGAGATAATGGGGAAGGACGAGGGGCTTTTTTTGCAGCTTGTGGACCGGATTTATGAGTATATTCTGCAATCCTCTGTGGAAGTACCAAAGGAGCGGAATGAAATGCCGGGATGCGCGGCAGAGGAAACTTTCGGCTTCGGCCCGATTCTCGAGAAGGCCTACATCGAACTGATTCCCTTAAACTGCTTTTATAAGCCTGAAACGGGAGATTTTCTGTACTTTGACCAGGAATTTGTATATGAAAATTATCCGGCGAAATTTGTGTTGTTCCGCACCATTCATTATATTTACTGTTTTACGCCGGGAACGGAAAGGTATTATCCAAAGCAAAAACTCTTTGAACGGTATGATATGCAGGATACCTGGAAAGTTTTTCAGGAAGAGGAGATGCGTTTCCTGGACAGTGTCCGTAACCATAAGAAATACCAGAAGTTTTACGAGTGGACAAAGATTGACTGGAAGCGGATTGACGATAATGCCGGGCGTCTTGAGTCCGAGGCGGAAAAGATTGCCAATTATCAGATTTCCGATAAAATGAAAAAAATCTGGAAGGTGGAGCTTGAGATACTGGATGAGATTGACAGAATCTGTAAAAAGCATGATATTCAGTACTTTCTTGTCCATGGCAGCCTTTTGGGGGCAGTCCGTCATAAAGGCTTTATCCCCTGGGATGATGATTTGGATGTCGCCATGCTGAGACCTGATTATGACAAATTCCTTTCAGCGGCGGCGGGGGAGTTGCCGGAGCATCTGTCGGTGCATACGCCTTCCACGGAAAAGGATATTTTTTGGGGCGGCTTTGCCCGGATTAGAAATAAAAACACCACGGGCATCGAGACGCGGGAGTTAAATCATAAAGGGAATCTGGGAATCTGGGTTGATATTATGCCTGTTGACGTATGCACTATGGACGATGAAAAATTTGTTGAAAAACAAAAGAAAATAAGGCATTGCCACAGGCTGATTTGTGCTAAAATATACGGGAGAGATTATAAGCGGTATGCGGACATGAAGCCTCTTATGTGGAATGCATTTAAGATTATGGCGCATTTTTACAGTCAGGAAAAGCTTGGCGCTATGCTGGATAATGCCATGAAACTGTACACAGACGAGGCGTCCGAGGATGTGGCGTTTTTTCAGGGGTATTTTAAACACAGAAGGCTTTCGGCAAAGGATTTTGCCGGGACGGCAATGTTGGAGTTTGAACACCGCAGAGTTCCGGTTCCCGTTGGTTATGAGAACTACATGTTCACGATTATGGGGAAGGATTATATGAAGTACCCACCCGAGGAGGAGCGCAAACCCCATCACAGAGGGATTTTCGATGCAGAGAAGCCTTACGGGGAATATCAGAAAATGTTCGGGGAGACCTTTGAGGGGGCGAAAGGAAAGAAGATTATTCTGTTTGGTTCCGGGCTGATGTTTGAGGATTATATGGAGCGGTACGGCGGTAAGTACCGTCCTGATTTCCTGGTGGACAACGATGAAAACAAGTGGGGGCGCTCTCGTATGGGAATTAAAATTAAGGAGCCGAAAGCGATTCTGGAGGTGCCGGAAAAGAAGCGTCGCCTGATTATCTGCAGTTTTTATTACCGGGAGATTTCAAAACAGCTGGACGAGATGGGGATTCATGATTATAAGGTATATATTCAGCATATGGAATGGATTTTGAAGACAGAGGAGCAGCAGGGATGAGTAAAAAGTATAAGTTGGGCTATGTCCCGGGGGTTTTTGACTTGTTCCATGTGGGGCATTTAAATTTAATCAACCGTGCGAGGGAACAGAGCGAATATCTTCTGGCGGGAGTCCTTTCGGACGAGCTGGTCATGCATTTTAAGGGGAAAAGACCGTATATTCCCTTTGAGGAGCGTTTTTCCATTGTGCGGGCCATAAAGGGCGTAGACGAAGCGGTTAAGGTTGATTTTTCCAATACGGTAAAAATGGATGCCTGGAAGTTGTATCATTATGACGCTTATTTTTCCGGCGACGACCACGGGCATGAGTGGGACGAAGAAAAAAAGGCGCTGCAGGCGGTGGGGGCTGATATTGTTTTTCTTCCCTATACCCAAAGCACCAGCTCCACGATGATTAAGGGGGCAATCAGCGGAAAGGAAAAGAAGCGCCTGTATCTTTTCGGAGCCGGGAAGATTGGGCAGAGGCTTCTTCATGATTTCCGGAAGGATGAAAGAAGTTCCGTCTGGGAGGTTGCCGGTTTTCTTGACAATTCGCCGGAAAAGTACTTAACACGAGTCCTGGGTGTGCCGGTGTACCAGCCGGAGGACTTAAAGCTTTTGGAGGCTGGAGAGCAGTTTGGGGTGATTTTTGCGGTAAAGAACAGAGAAGGTATGGCGGAGCAGCTTGGCGGGCTTTCTCTGGATTATACTGTGCTGGAAATGTAAACGACGAAATGTCAAAATTTACGACTGAATTAAGAAAGGAAAAGACATGGATTATCTTTTAAGAAGTATGCTGTTCGTTCCCGCATACAATGAGAAGTTTCTGGACAAGGCGGCGAAAAGCGAAGCGGACGCCATTATCTTTGATTTGGAGGACGCGGTGCCGCCGGCAAAGCGGAAAGAGGCAAGGGATACCCTTGGAAAATATTTATCTGACGGGACGTTTGCGGGAAAGCAGCTTTTTATCCGCGTAAATGAGCTTGGCTCGGGTGATTTGATTAAGGACCTGAAGCTGATTGACGGCAGGCGGATTCTGGGAGTGGTGACGCCCAAAATTAAGGGCGTTTCTGAAATTCAGGAATTTTCCAATCTTCTGAAAAAATGTGAGGACAGAGACGGCCTGCCGGAGGGAACCATTAAGCTTCTGCCTTTGATTGAGACAGCGGGGGCGGTTGCAGGCGTGCAGAGCATTGCGGGCAGCAGTAAGAGAATCATCGCGCTTTTGTTCGGCGGCGAGGATTATCTTGACAGCATATGGGGAACCCATGAATATTCCGCGAAGGCTTTCGAGATTCCAAGGGCGATGATTGTGATGGCGGCAAGGATGAACAATCTTCTCCCCATCGACACGCCCTATATGGATTTAAAGAATGAGGCGGGCTTTATGGCGGAGGAGAGGATGGCGTATTCTATGGGATTTGCAGGGGCGCTTTTGGTAAATCCCGTACAGATTCCGTGGGCCAATCGGTGCTTTTGTCCGTCAAAGGAGGAAGTAGAGCATGCCATGGCGGTACTGGAAACTGCGGAACAGGCCAGAGAGGAAGGGCGGAGTATTGCCACCTTAGAGGGCAAGGTGGTGGGGCCTCCTATGCTGAAAAGGGCAAATAAGGTGATGGACTGCGTAAACAAAATCAGGGAGTATGAAAAGAAAACCGCCAAAGGTAACCAGGCTGGCGATAAGCTGAGCGGGAGCGCAGGGAGGTAAAATGGCAGGGATAAGCAAAACCTGGCTTTTTGTACCGGCAAAGGAAAAATATGCAGGGCGTATCGGGCAGATAGAAGCGGACGCTGTTATTCTGGATTTGGAGGATTCCCTTGCCCCGGCGCAGAAGGAAGCGGGACTTTTGATTGCGGCTGATATTCTGCAAAGGTACGGAGGAAGCCGAAAGCTGTATGTGCGCTTAAATTCCGGGGAGCGATTTGACAGGGAAATAAAAGCACTGAGCGGTTTTGGGTTTGCGGGCTTCATGCTTCCCAAATTTGAGGATACGGCGCTTCTGGAGGATTATCAGGAACATCTGAAGGGAAAAGAATTGATTGCCCTCATAGAAAGTGTGAAGGGGATTATGGAGCTGCCGAAAATTGCAGCCCACCCTCTGGTAAGCGGGCTTGCTTTCGGAGGAGAGGATTTCCGTAAGGAGCTTGGCTTCGAGGCGGGGGAGGAAGCGACGGTTTATGCAAGGAACCGGCTGGTGATGTATGCTTTTTATCACGGCAAATATTCTCTGGATACTGTGAGCATGGAAATCCGGGATATGGATAAATTCATGGAGGATTACAAAAGGAGCAAAGGGCTGGGATTTTTGGGAAAGCTCCTGATTCACCCGGCGCAGGCAATGGCAGTAAGGGAGTACTACCGTCAAAGGGACCCGGGGTATCTGCAAAGCGTTGTGGAGGCCTTTGAAAACAGTGCGGACGGGATTTTGCAGATGGACGGGAAATGGTACGAGCGGCCGCACATCGAGAAGATAAAGAAATATCTGCGGGAACTGGAGGCCGGGCAGCAGATAAGGACTGATGCAGAAAAAGGATGAGAAGCAGATGAAGACAGATACGGAAAAATGCCGGGCGGCAGAAATGTAAACGGAAAATAAACAGATAACCGAGAACTGGCAGAGATATGGACAGAACCGGAGGGGAATCGGAAAATGGCACTGGAAGAGGAATTAAAAAATCTGGAAGTCAGAAAGAGTGAGGTTCACGGCAGGGAGCGGGCGGTCAGGCAGCATGCGTCGGGCAAGCTCTCCGCCTGGGAGCGCATACAGCTTTTGATGGATAAGGACACCTTTGTGGAGACCGATGTGTATCTGGAGCACCGCTGTTCCTATTTCGGGATGGATAAAAACAAAACGGAGGGGGACGGCGTGATTGCCGGCTACGGAAAGGTGGAAGGCAGGACGGTGTGCGTGTATGCCCAGGACTTCACGGTGTTCGGCGGCTCTATCAGCGAGATGAACGCCAGAAAGATATCCAATATCCAAAACAAGGCGCTGCAGATGGAGGTGCCCATAGTGGGGCTTTTTGATTCGGGCGGCGCAAGGGTGCAGGAGGGGATTTTAGGGCTTTCCGGGCACGGAAATATTTTTTTCAACAATGTGAAAGCCTCCGGGAAAATTCCTCAGATATCGGCAATCATGGGAACCTGCGCAGGAGGGGCGTCCTATTCTCCGGCGCTTACGGATTTTATTATCATGGTGGACGAGACCAGCAACATGTTCATCACGGGGCCGAAGGTGGTGAAAGCAGCCATTGGTCAGACGGTCACTATGGACGAGCTGGGGGGCGCTGAAATCCATGCCAGAATCAGCGGCATGGCGGACCATGTGGCGAAGGACGACGAGGATTGTATCAGGTACATCAGGCAGCTTTTGCAGTATCTGCCGGATAATTTTCATGAAAGCCCGGCCCGGGCAGAGGAGTACACCTTTAACGGGGAGAGGGGGAAAACCATTGCCTCCGTGATACCGGAATCCAAACGCCATGCCTATGACATGCACAAAATCATCGACTGCCTGATTGACGAGGGGAGCGGCCTGGAAATTAAGGAAAAATTTGCCTCCAATATCATTACCATGCTGGCCAGAGTGGGCGGTTATCCGATGGGGATTATTGCCAATCAGTCCTCCCGGATGGCGGGGTGCATCGATATCAATGCGGCCGATAAAGCGGCCGGTTTTATTCGGGTCTGCGACAGCTTTAACCTTCCTCTGCTGAATCTGGTGGATGTGTCCGGTTTTTATCCGGGTAAGGAACAGGAGCAGGGAGGGATTATCCGGCATGGGGCAAAAATGCTTTTTGCCTACAGCGAGGCGGAGGTTCTTAAAATCACCGTGATTCTGCGGAAGGCTTACGGGGGCTCTTATCTTGCCATGTGCAGCAAGGAGCTGGGGGCGGACGTGGTTTATGCATGGCCGAAAGCCGAGATTGCCGTGATGAGCGCGGAGGCTGCTGTGGACGTGCTGTTTAAAAATGCGGACGGGGAGCAGCGGCAGCAGTATTTAAAGGAGTATTGCCGGCAGTTTTTAAATCCCTTTGAGGCGGCGCATATGGGATATGTGGACGAGGTTATCGACCCGCATCTGACCAGGGAGAACATCATAAAGGTTCTGGAGCTGTACCCCGGGAAAAAAGCGGCGGCGAAGAAGACGGCTCACGGGAACATTCCGCTGTAAACCACCGGATTGCCCCTGACCGGAAAGAAATACCAGAAATCTTTCAATTTATTTTTCATTTTATCGTTTTCGGGCAGCAGGCCCCGGTATGGCGGTTATTCTCATGTATAATTGTGAACAATAATTCCATATGCGGAGGACGAAAGATGAAAGAACAGGATATGCTGGCGGAAAGAATTAATAATTTGTGTAAGGAAAAGAGGATGACATATTGCTCTCTGGCCTGCGCATCCGCTGTACCGATAGGAACTATTATGCATATCGTGGATAAATCCACAGCAAATCCCGGTATGCTCACAATAGAAAGGCTGTGCGAGGGGTTCGGAATCACGTTAAATGAGTTTTTTGATTCCCCGGAATTTATTTCTTAAAATAAAATTTATATTTTTTTGAGTGACTGTAGTTTACAGGTGTGATATACTTATGAATTAGTTAGAGAAAAGACTTAAGATGCTATTAATAATGGAGGTCATCACAATGACAAAAGCAGAAATATTGAAACAGGAAATTTTAAAGCAGTACAAAAGTGTGAGACAGTTTGCTATTGACATGGAAATTCCCTACAGCACTCTGGTGACAGCATTGGATAGAGGCATTGAAGGTATGGCCTACGGAACTGTGATTCGCATGTGTGACAAGCTGAGCTTAAACCCGGTTGACTTTTCCTCTCTTGAAAAGGGAGAAGTGTTGGGAGAAAAGATTCTGGAAAACCGTGTTATGCAGTATTATATCCGTCTGAACAAGAAGGGACGTAAGAAAATCCTTGAGATGATGGAGGATTATGTTCAGCTTGAGAAGTACAGGGAGCTGTAAAATAAATGAACAATTACTATGATTACCTGATTGTGGGGGCCGGGCTTTTTGGCGCGGTCTTTTCGCATGAAATGAATAAGCGCGGCAGGAGCTGTCTTGTGATTGACAGAAGGGAGCATATTGCCGGAAATATTTATACCAGCTTAAAGCGGGGCATTCATGTGCATGAATACGGCGCACATATTTTTCATACCTCCAATCCCAGGGTATGGGAGTATATCAATCAGTTTGCGCAGTTCAATCACTTTGTAAATTCCCCTATGGCGGTTTATAAGGATGAGATTTACAATCTGCCTTTCAATATGAATACTTTCAGCAGGCTCTGGGGGATTAAGACCCCGGACGAGGCCAGGGCTGTTATCCGGGAACAGATAAAGGACTTATCGATTGAAGAACCTCAGAATCTGGAGGAACAGGCGTTATCGCTTGCAGGCCGGGATGTGTATGAAAAACTGGTGAAGGGATATACGGAAAAACAGTGGGGACGGGACTGCCGGGAACTGCCGGCATTTATCATCAAACGTCTGCCGCTTCGCTTTACTTATGACAATAATTATTTTACAGACAGATATCAGGGGATTCCCGAGGGCGGTTACACGGCAATTATAGAGAAAATGCTGGATAACGCGGAGGTTTTGCCAAATACTGATTACCGGGATTTTGTCAGGAGGCAGGAGGAGGCCGCCGAAAATGGCACGGATTTTGTTTCATACGGGAAGGTGCTTTATACCGGTATGATTGACGAGTACTTTGATTACCGGCTGGGGCATCTGGAATACCGCTCCCTGCGTTTCGAGAAGGAGGATATGCCGGACTGCGAAAATTATCAGGGAAACGCTGTGATAAATTATACGGAGCGGGAGATTCCCTATACCCGGATAATCGAGCATAAGCATTTTGAGTTTGGAAAAGGAGAGGGCACTGTCATCACCAGAGAGTACCCGGCAGACTGGAAGCCGGGGGACGAGCCCTATTACCCCATTAACGATGAGCGCAACAATAACCTGTTCGCCGCCTATCAGAAGCTGGCGGAAAAGGAAAAAGGAGTTTTGTTCGGCGGAAGGCTCGGGCAGTACCGCTATTATGATATGGACAAGGTGATTGAGGCGGCTCTTGATATGGCGGAGAAGGAAGCATAAGACAGTTGCGGCGTCTGTTTGCAGAAAACAGACGCCGCAGCGCTTTGCAGGACGGATTATCAGCAATAGCTGTTAAAAAGCATCCCGCTGTAGTTGCTGGTCATATAGGGCGTTGCAAAATTGTGCCCGGGATTTTTGTAGGCGACCATGGTCCGTTCCACGTATTCCATCGGGTCTAAGGAAATCTGGTCCGTTTTCCGCAGGATGGAATCGGTAAAATCCTTTATGGTGGAAAACTGCGAGCGGCTTTCGTCGCGTAAGATAGAATGCTTGAACAAATCTTCGTTCATCACAAGCCTGCCGCCTTCCTCAAAGGAAAATCCAAGGCCCTCAAGTTCAGGCTGGTAGCTCCTGCAGATATGGCCCATTTCGCCTAAGAGACGGTTGCTCCTGGGGTGGCGGGTTACATATTCCGCGGCAGTATCAATGAAAGAGTTATAGCCGCTTATGAGGTTATTGACATTTTCCGTGAGGGAATCAAGGTCCGTTTTCAGCCCAATCTGCGCCGTTTCTCCCTCCGAGTTGCTGACGCCGTTTAAGGTGATTTCAAACATTTTATTAATCGTAAAATGATTGGAGGAAGCGGTATGGGGTTCCCCGTTCAGTAAAAACTCGGCGTTAGATGGCATTCTGGACATAAAGTCAAACCCGAGATAGTCAATTGTGCCGGAGCGTTTGCTGGTCTTATCGTCGGAGACAAGAAATATGTAATCCTTATTGTTTTTCAGTCCCACGTTCATGGAAGTGAGGCGCAGGGAGGAATTTCCTCTCCCGTCGGACATCAGGTCGGCGTTTATGCCGATGTCGGCGTTAGTGATAAGGCGTGCAAGACGTTCCTGAAGCTCCTTATTCGTCTCGCCCTCCCTGACGTTATACTGGAATTCATAGCTTAAATCATTCACTGTGATATCAAAGGAATAAGCGCCGGGCGCCAGTGACGATTTACTGTCGGAAGGGAGAAAAGTTCCCAGATTTACCTGATTGGAGGCAAGGGCGGTTACTTCTATATTATAGGAAGGCGCATTGCCGTCCTCGCTGTTGCCGCCCACGTAAGCGGCGGTGATAATATCCTCCCGGCTGGAATAGGCTGCCTTTTTCCCGAACATTTCCTCTTTTTCAAGTCCGCCAAGGGACGCAATGGTGTTGCGGAGGTTTCTGGCGCCTTCTTTCAGTCCCACGGCAAACTGCCGGGATTCGCTGCTGGTGTCAAGAATATACAGAGGGGCATCCTTATTCAGCTTTACAATGGAATTGTAGATGCTGCGAAGCTCGCTCTTCTTGTGAGTGTCATACTGTGTGGTTTTCGGTACATAGGCAGTCAGATAGTGATTGTAAGCCACATCAAGAGCCGCACTGTAAGCCATAACGCATCCCTCCTTCTGAAGTCGTTATTACAGATATCCAACCTGTATAGGCTAATTTTATCATGATGAAAAAGTGAATACAATAGTATATGCGGGAATTATTAAAAATTTATAAAAAAGGCAGGAGATTACGGTTGACGGGAGGAAAATGATATGGTATAGTTATCAAACAAAACAAAGATTGAGGTCTTTTTTTTATGCTCAAAAATCCGCTAAAGAGATTGGAGGAATAATCATGCGTACGAGAATCACACTGGCATGTACAGAATGTAAACAGCGCAACTACAATACCACAAAGGACAAAAAGACACACCCTGAAAGGATGGAATTCAAGAAATATTGTAGATTCTGCAGAACTCATACATTGCACAAAGAAACCAAATAATATTGCAGGTGTCTGAAAGGAGTTAAAGATGGCAGATTCTGCTAAGAAGGAAAAATCGGTCAAGACGGCAAAGACAGCCGGCTCCGGCTTTTTTAAAGGGGTTAAGGCTGAATTTAAGAAAATTTCATGGCCGGACAAGGATTCGCTCATAAAACAGTCGATTGCGGTTACCTGTGTTTCGGTAGTGGTGGGAGTCATTATTGCAGTACTGGACTTCTTTATGCAGTACGGCGTGGATTTCTTAACCAGTCTGTAGAGCGAGGGTGAATGTATGGCAGAGGCAAGCTGGTATGTAGTGCATACCTATTCCGGATATGAAAACAAGGTAAAGGCCAATATAGAGAAAACAATTGAGAACAGACATCTGGAGGAGGAGATTCTGGAGGTCCGCGTGCCTATGCAGGACGTGGTGGAGCTGAAAAACGGCGCCAGAAAAACAGTCCAGAAGAAAATGTTTCCGGGCTATGTTCTGATTAATATGGTCATGAATGACGACACATGGTATGTTGTCCGTAATACCAGAGGCGTGACAGGATTCGTAGGCCCCGGAAGCAAGCCGGTGCCCCTGTCGGAGGCGGAAATGAAGCCTCTGGGAATCAAGACGGAAAATATTTCGGTGGACTTTGCGGAAGGCGATACTATCGCCGTGGTAGCGGGCGTATGGAAGGATACCATAGGCGCCGTGCAGAAGATGGATTACAACAAACAGACGGCAACCATCAACGTAGAGCTGTTCGGCAGGGAAACGCCTGTGGAAATCAGCTTTGCGGAAGTGAGAAAGATGTCATAGGCTTAAAAGCCATAGACTTGAAAGCCGGTTGAAGACCCTGCCGCAGACGGCGGTTTGGCCCGGAGCGGAAGGAACAAAGATATTTATTATGGGACGGTATCGCACCGCCTCATATAAATATAGAAACTTTACAATTGGTCTGCATGATTTGCAGGCTGTGGGAGCGGAGGAGATTTCTGCGGAAAGACCTTTCGTGCCATACCACGATGCAATTAGGTTTGCATGATTAAGGAGGTGCCATCAATGGCAAAAAAAGTAGAAGGATATATCAAGTTACAAATCCCTGCTGGTAAAGCTACGCCAGCTCCCCCGGTAGGTCCTGCACTTGGACAGCACGGGGTAAACATCGTTGAGTTTACAAAACAGTTCAACGCAAGAACGGCTGATAAGGGCGATGTGATTATACCTGTGGTTATCACGGTATATGCAGACAGAAGCTTCAGTTTTATTACGAAGACTCCCCCTGCCGCAGTGCTTCTTAAAAAGGCATGCAATATCAAATCAGGTTCGGCAGTACCTAACAAGACGAAGGTTGCAACCATTACCAAAGCGCAGGTAAAGGAAATTGCAGAGACCAAGATGCCCGACTTAAATGCGGCAAGCATTGAAGCGGCGATGAGCATGATTGCCGGAACGGCAAGAAGCATGGGCATTACAGTAGTGGATTAACTAATAAATATTGAAAAGTGGGAGGCATACAGGGACAGCGTGAGCAGTCCCCGCAAAAGGCCGTGAGGTTTTTTAAACGGTAAGGCCGTAGGCCGTCCGATGCCGCAGGAACCATAGGAGGAATAATAATGAAACGAGGAAAAAGATATACGGAAGCCGCAAAACAGGTTGACCGCGCAATGTTATATGAGCCCGCTGATGCGATTGGACTGGTGAAAAAGACAGCAGTTGCAAAATTTGACGAGACTGTTGAGGTTCACATCAGAACAGGCTGCGACGGACGTCATGCAGAACAGCAGATTCGTGGCGCAGTAGTGCTTCCCAATGGTACAGGTAAAACCGTTAAGGTTCTGGTTTTCGCCAAGGGCGACAAGTTAAGCGAGGCTGAGGCGGCCGGCGCTGATTATGTGGGCGGCGAGGAGCTGATTCCCAGAATCCAGAAAGACGGCTGGCTTGATTTTGACGTGGTAGTTGCCACACCTGACATGATGGGCGTTGTGGGACGTCTCGGTAAGGTTTTAGGACCCAAAGGACTCATGCCCAACCCCAAGGCAGGCACCGTTACCATGGATGTAACCAAGGCAATTAACGATATCAAAGCCGGTAAGATTGAGTACAGGCTTGACAGGTCAAACATTATCCATGTGCCGATTGGAAAGGCTTCCTTCACAGACGAGAAGCTTCAGGAAAACTTCAGCGCACTGATGGATGCGATTGTTAAGGCAAGACCTTCAGCACTGAAAGGGCAGTATTTGAGAAGCATTACGCTTACTTCCACAATGGGCCCCGGTGTGAGAGTCAGCACAGCAAAGTTCTGATGGGAGACAAACACTGTCACGCTTTGTGAGTTACCCTTATGTTAATGATAAAAGCCGCGGCTTGGCCAAGCCGCGGCTTTTTTGAACCGGAGGTGAGGGGAATGAAACGAAAAGTAAAGGCAAAAAAAAGAAATAACGAAAGCTACGGAAAAGGAATACTTGTTGTTTTCCTCATCACCCTCTGTCTTGTGCTTTCCATTGGCGTGGCCGGTCTTATCGCATACAAGGTTCTGGACGGAGACGTTAAGGAGACTTACCATGCGAAAGAGGAGGCGCCTGTTCCGGAAAAGAAAAATGATTTTGAACTGTTTCAGGAAAAAATACCGGACCGTGACGATAAAGACAGGGAAAGCATTGACACTGGCGAGGAGGCGGGGGAGACGGCGGAACCCGCAGGCCGGTATGACGGGGAGCTTGCCGATGAGGAATACCTGAAAGCAAACAGGATTCTGCCGTGGGAGGCGGACCGGGAAGACGAGGTGAGCTTTTGCTTTGCAGGGGATTTCCTTCTGGATGATGAGTTTGCGATTATGGTGAATCTGCTAAACAGAGGCGGAAGGATTGAGGACGGTATTTCCGAAGGACTTCTTGCCCATATGCGGGCGGCGGATGTCATGGTAATCAACAACGAATTTCCATATACAAATAGGGGGACTCCCACAGAAGAAAAGGCGTTTACCTTCCGGGCGGATACGGATAAGGTTTCCCTTTTGCAGGACACGGGAGCGGATGTGGCGATTCTTGCCAATAACCACATTTATGACTTCGGGGAGGTCGGTCTTTTAGATACGCTGGAAACCCTGGAAAATGCCGGGATTCCGGGCGTCGGCGCGGGAAGGAACCTGGACGAAGCGTCGGCTCCCCTTTACTTTATCGTGAACGATATGAAAATTGCCCTTGTGGCCGCCACCCAGATAGAGAGGCTGGAAAACCCCGACACGAAGGGGGCAACGGCGGACAGTCCCGGGGTGTTCCGGTGCCTGGATGCGACAAAGCTTTATCAGGTGGTAGCCGAGGCGAAGGAAAACAGCGATTTTGTCATTGTTTATATCCATTGGGGGACGGAAAATGTGGAGGAGCCTGACTGGCTGCAGCTGGACCAGGCGCCGAAGCTTGAGGCTGCCGGAGCGGATTTGATTATCGGCGACCACCCCCACTGTCTTCAGGGGATTGACTATTTCGGTGATACCCCGGTGATATACAGCCTTGGAAATTTCTGGTTTAATTCCAAAACCATGGACAGCTGCATGGTGCGGGTGACAATCGGACAGGAGGGCTTAAAAAGCTTTCAGTTTATGCCGGCGATTCAGTCGGACTGCCGCGTGGATTTGGCCAACGGGGAGGAGAAAGACCGGATACTTGAGTACATGCGGGGGCTGTCGCCCAATGTCATTATTGACGGGGAAGGCTTTGTCAGCCGGCCGTGACGAATGAGCCGGCCAGGAGCCGCCGCCGCGGGAGGCGGACGGTGCGGCGCGCCGGCGGGCTTTATACAGTCGGCAATTGCAAAAGCCGGTTACGCAAAAATCGCGATATTTTTGTTGACATGAGTCCGTCGGTATGCTATTGTAAAAAAGGTCTTGAATGACCATGCCGAAGACAGCAGGTGCCGGTGTATGGCATAAATCCTGCCGAGGAGAAAAGTCTTAAAAAGCTTATTCTGCCTTTCCGTCTTTCGGAGAGGCTTTTTATTCGGCACAAAATCTAATAGGAGGTAAAGAAAGTGGCAAAAGTGGAATTGAAACAGCCTATAGTTGATGAGATTTCTGCGAATATCAAGGACGCCCAGTCTGTGGTTTTAGTTGACTACAGAGGACTTACGGTAGAGCAGGATACCAGACTTCGCAAGCAGCTTCGCGAGGAAGGCATCACCTACAAGGTGTACAAGAACACAATGATGAATTTTGCATTCAAGGGAACCGATTGCGAAGCCCTTGCCCCTCATCTGGAAGGACCCAGCGCAATTGCAATTTCCAAGACAGACGCGACAGCTCCTGCGAGAATTCTGTGCAAATTTGCAAAGGAAGCAGACAAGCTGGAAGTGAAAGCCGGTATTATTGAAGGCGCGGTATACGACGCTGCCGGTATTGCCGAGATTGCAAAGATTCCGTCAAGAGAAGAATTGCTGTCCAGATTGCTTGGAAGCATGCAGTCACCTGTTGCGAACCTTGCGCGTGTATTGAACCAGATTGCGGAAAAAGGCGGCGCGGATGCATGCGAGGCGGCTCCTGCAGAGGAAGCGGCGGCCGAAGAGCCTGCAGCAGAAGCGGCAGCTCCCGCAGAGGAAGCACCTGCAGCGGAGTAAGACGGCAGTAAAATTATCAGACACTGAAATGTGAAATTGAAAGACCGGCACGGGATGCCGGGACAGTCAGATTAAAATTAAAATGGAGGAAATAAAAATGGCAAAGTTATCCACACAGGAATTTATTGACGCTATCAAAGAGCTCACCGTATTAGAGTTAAATGACCTTGTAAAAGCCTGCGAAGAAGAATTCGGCGTATCCGCAGCGGCAGGCGTTGTAGTTGCAGCAGCAGGCGCAGGCGAGGCAGCAGCGGCAGAAGAGAAGACCGAGTTTGACGTAGAGCTGACAGAGGTTGGCCCTAACAAGGTTAAGGTTATCAAGGTTGTCCGTGAAGTAACCGGACTTGGACTTAAGGAAGCAAAAGACCTTGTTGATTCCGCACCTAAGATGGTGAAGGAAGCTGCAAGCAAGGAAGAGGCTGACGACCTTAAGGCTAAACTGGAAGCTGAAGGCGCTAAGGTTACATTAAAGTAATCAGGGATTCCGGTTCATTATGAAGGATAAAGAGGGCTGTGTACGGTATCGACGTACACGGCCTTTTTTGCGGAGAACAAAAACATTATATTATACGTAAAAAAGCAAGACAAAATTTGGAAAAATTTTTGTTGACTCACTTCCGGATTTGTGGTAGACTGGAAAATGCACTATTGTGGTATGGTAGGCTTATTACCTCCATACGACTGTCTAATCATATTAAGAACGGGGTGAATAGTCAATGGAAAAGAACAGAATACGTCCTATTGCTGCGGGCAAGAGCATGCGTATGAGTTATTCACGACAGAAAGAGGTTCTGGGAGTGCCAAACCTGATTGAAGTCCAGAAGGATTCCTATAAATGGTTTCTTGAAGAAGGACTGAAAGAGGTGTTTGACGACATTTCTCCGATTGCAGACTACAGCGGGCATTTAAGCCTGGAGTTTGTGGATTTCGAGCTCTGTGAAGACGATGTGAAGTATTCTATCGAAAAATGCAAAGAGAGAGACGCCACATATGCAGCTCCTTTAAAGGTCAGGGTTCGTCTTTATAATAAAGAAAAAGAAGAAATCAGCGAACATGAGATTTTTATGGGCGACCTTCCTCTAATGACAGAGACCGGAACATTTGTCATCAACGGCGCAGAACGTGTTATTGTCAGTCAGCTTGTTCGTTCTCCCGGTATTTATTATGCGATAAGTCATGATAAAATCGGTAAAAGGCTGTTCTCGGCTACGGTGATTCCCAACCGTGGAGCGTGGCTGGAGTACGAGACGGATTCAAACGACATTTTTTATGTGCGTGTTGACAGAACGAGAAAAGTGCCAATTACTGTTCTCATAAGAGCGCTTGGAGTAGGTACGAATGATGAAATCAGAGAGCTGTTCGGCGATGAACCCAAGATAGAAGCAAGCTTTTCCAAAGACGTTTCCACTAATTATCAGGAAGGTCTTTTAGAGTTGTACAAAAAAATCCGTCCCGGTGAGCCCCTCAGCGTTGAGAGTGCGGAAAGCCTTATTAACGCCATGTTTTTTGACCCCAGAAGATATGATTTGGCAAAGGTGGGAAGATATAAATTCAACAAAAAGCTGGCGTTCCGCAACAGGATAAGGCACCAGATTCTTGCGGAAGACGTGGTGGATACCTTAACAGGCGAAATTCTTGCAGAAAAGGGAACGAAAGTGAGCGCGGAGCTTGCCGATGAAATTCAGAACGCGGCCGTTCCTTATGTATATATTCAGACAGAGGAGAGAAACGTAAAGATTCTTTCCAATATGATGGTGGAGCTTACCAGCTTCGTTGACTGCAACCCCAGAGAACTGGGCATTACGGAGCATGTTTATTATCCTGTACTTGCGCAGATTCTCGAGGAATTCGGGGAGGATGCGGAAGGGCTTGCGGAGGCCATTCGGAAGAATGTCCACGAGCTGATTCCCAAGCATGTAACCAAGGAGGATATCCTTGCATCCATCAACTACAATATCCATCTTGAGTACGGAATCGGCAACGACGACGATATCGACCACTTAGGGAACAGACGTATCCGTTCCGTAGGCGAACTTTTACAGAATCAGTACAGAATCGGTCTTTCCAGACTGGAGAGAGTAGTCCGTGAGAGAATGACCACACACGATGCGGAGGAGATATCTCCTCAGGTGCTGATTAACATTAAGCCGGTTCAGGCTGCGGTGAAGGAGTTCTTCGGTTCTTCCCAGCTCTCGCAGTTTATGGATCAGAACAATCCTTTAGGCGAGCTGACGCACAAGAGACGTCTTTCCGCCCTTGGCCCCGGCGGTCTTTCCAGGGACCGTGCCGGATTTGAGGTGCGTGACGTACATTATTCCCACTATGGAAGAATGTGCCCCATCGAGACGCCTGAAGGACCCAACATCGGATTGATTAACTCTCTTGCATCCTATGCAAGAATCAACGAATACGGTTTTGTGGAAGCCCCTTACCGTAAGATAGACAAGACCGACCGCTCAAACCCCAGAGTTACGGAAGAAGTGGTTTACATGACGGCGGACGAGGAAGACAATTATCACGTGGCGCAGGCAAACGAGGCTCTGGACGCGGAAGGACATTTTGTCCGAAACACGGTGTCAGGCCGTTATAAGGAGGAAACCTCCGAGTATCCCAAGGCCATGTTTGACTACATGGACGTGTCTCCTAAAATGGTATTTTCCGTGGCGACAGCGCTCATTCCTTTCCTGGAAAACGACGACGCCAACCGCGCGCTGATGGGTTCCAACATGCAGCGTCAGGCGGTGCCCCTTCTGACGACGGAGGCGCCTGTGGTGGGTACCGGTATGGAGCCGAAGGCGGCCGTTGACTCGGGCGTATGCGTGGTTGCCAGAAAGAGCGGAGTTATTGATTACGTGTCCTCCGCGCTGATTAAGATGACCTGTGACGACGGGGAAAAGGCGGAATTCCGTCTGACCAAGTTTTCACGAAGCAACCAGTCCAACTGCTACAACCAGAAGCCTATCGTAAACAAGGGCGAGCATGTGGAAGCGGGACAGGTGATTGCGGACGGTCCGTCAACCGCCAACGGCGAGCTGGCGCTGGGCAAGAATCCGCTGATTGGATTTATGACCTGGGAAGGCTATAATTACGAGGACGCGGTTCTCTTAAGCGAAAGACTGGTGCAGGAGGACGTTTATACTTCCGTGCACATTGAAGAATATGAGGCGGAAGCCAGAGATACCAAGCTGGGACCGGAGGAGATTACGCGGGACGTTCCCGGCGTAGGCGACGACGCCTTAAAGGATTTGGACGAGAGAGGAATTATCCGTATCGGCGCGGAGGTGCGTGCCGGAGATATCCTGGTGGGTAAGGTTACCCCCAAGGGAGAGACGGAGCTGACCGCGGAGGAGAGGCTTCTTCGCGCCATCTTCGGTGAGAAGGCAAGAGAGGTGAGGGATACCTCCCTTAAGGTTCCCCACGGCGAATACGGAATCATTGTAGACGCCAAGGTGTTTACCCGTGAAAACGGCGACGAGCTTTCGCCGGGCGTCAATCAGGCTGTACGTATTTATATCGCGCAGAAAAGAAAAATTTCCGTTGGCGATAAGATGGCGGGACGTCACGGCAACAAGGGTGTTGTTTCCCGTGTGCTTCCGGTGGAGGATATGCCTTATCTGCCCAACGGCCGGCCCCTTGATATCGTACTTAACCCACTGGGCGTGCCTTCCCGTATGAACATTGGACAGGTACTGGAAATCCATCTGTCGCTGGCCGCAAGGGCGCTTGGCTTTAATGTGGCGACGCCTGTATTTGACGGCGCAAACGAAGACGATATCATGGATACCTTAGACCTTGCAAACGATTACGTAAATTTAGGATGGGAAGAGTTCGAGGCAAAGCATAAAGCGGATTTGCTTCCCGAAGTGATGGATTATTTATATAAGAACCGGGACCACAGGGAAGTGTGGAAAAACGTTCCGATTTCCAGGGACGGAAAGGTAAGGCTCCGGGACGGAAGGACAGGCGAGTATTTTGACAGTCCTGTTACCATAGGGCACATGCATTATCTGAAGCTCCATCATCTGGTGGACGATAAGATTCATGCCCGTTCCACAGGCCCTTACTCGCTGGTAACCCAGCAGCCCCTCGGCGGAAAGGCTCAGTTCGGCGGACAGCGTTTCGGAGAGATGGAGGTTTGGGCGCTGGAAGCTTACGGCGCATCCTATACCCTGCAGGAAATCCTTACCGTGAAGTCCGACGACGTTGTGGGCCGTGTGAAGACCTACGAAGCAATTATCAAGGGCGATAATATTCCTGAGCCGGGTATTCCTGAATCCTTTAAGGTTCTTCTCAAAGAGCTGCAGTCCCTTGGACTCGATGTGCGGGTACTCCGGGAGGATAATACCGAGGTTGAAATCATGGAGACCATCGACTACGGAGATACGGATTACCGCTACGAGATTGAGGGTGAGGACAGAAACTACGATTACGATAAGAGTTCATTCAGTTCCATGGGCTATCAGCAGCAGGAGTTTGATGAAGACAGCGGCGAGCTTGTAAGCGCAGACGAGGAGGAAGAGCTGGAAGACGACTTTGACGAGGAGTTTGACGAGGCTTTGGATGCCGATTCGTTTGATGAGTAAGTATAAGCGCAGGTCATAAAGGCATTGCGGCAAAGCGCAAAGCAGGTATGGCAAGGCAGGAAAGGAGCATGGATAGCGATGTCAGAAACAAAGCAAGAAGTGTATCAGCCAATGACGTTTGACGCCATAAGAATTGGTCTGGCGTCACCTGAGAAGGTCAGGGAGTGGTCGCGGGGCGAAGTATTAAAGCCCGAAACCATCAATTACAGAACCTTAAAGCCTGAAAAGGACGGTCTGTTCTGTGAAAAGATTTTCGGACCCAGCAAGGACTGGGAATGTCATTGCGGTAAATATAAGAAAATCAGATATAAAGGCGTTGTCTGCGACCGCTGCGGCGTTGAAGTGACAAAAGCAAGCGTCCGCAGGGAGCGCATGGGGCATATTGAACTTGCGGCTCCGGTGTCCCATATCTGGTATTTTAAGGGAATTCCCAGCCGTATGGGACTTATCTTGGATTTGTCCCCCAGGGTACTTGAAAAGGTATTATATTTTGCTTCTTATATTGTTCTGGATAAGGGTGAAACCGATTTGGAATACAAGCAGGTTTTATCCGAGAAGGAATACCAGAGCGCAAGAGAAACATGGGGCAGCAGATTCCGCGTGGGTATGGGCGCGGAATCCATCAAGGAGCTGCTTGAGGCCATTGACCTTGAGACAGAAGCGGATGAGCTTAAAACCGGCCTGAAGGAATCGACGGGCCAGAAGCGGGCAAGGATTATCAAGAGGCTTGAAGTAGTGGAGGCTTTCCGGGAGTCGGGAAACGACCCGTCCTGGATGATTATGGACGCCATTCCGGTGATTCCCCCCGACCTTCGTCCCATGGTGCAGCTGGACGGCGGCCGTTTTGCAACCTCGGATTTAAATGATTTATATAGAAGAATTATCAACCGCAACAACAGATTAAAACGCCTTCTTGAGCTGGGCGCTCCGGACATTATTGTCAGGAACGAAAAGAGAATGCTCCAGGAAGCGGTTGACGCGCTGATTGACAACGGCAGACGGGGCAGACCCGTAACGGGCCCCGGCAACAGGGCGCTGAAATCCCTGTCCGATATGCTTAAGGGTAAATCGGGACGTTTCCGTCAGAACCTGCTGGGCAAGCGTGTTGACTATTCGGGACGTTCCGTTATCGTGGTAGGGCCGGAGCTTAAGATTTATCAGTGCGGTCTTCCCAAGGAGATGGCAATCGAGCTGTTCAAGCCCTTTGTTATGAAGGAGCTGGTGACAAGAGGAATTTCCCAGAACATCAAGAATGCCAAAAAGCTGGTGGAAAGACTCGATACTCAGGTGTGGGATGTGCTTGAGGAGGTTATCAAGGAACACCCGGTTATGCTGAACCGTGCCCCTACACTGCACAGACTTGGTATTCAGGCATTTGAGCCGATTCTGGTGGAAGGCAAGGCTATTAAGCTGCATCCTCTTGTATGTACCGCTTTCAATGCGGACTTTGACGGCGACCAGATGGCAGTACATCTTCCGCTTTCCGTGGAAGCGCAGGCGGAGTGCCGGTTCCTGCTCCTATCGCCCAACAACCTGTTAAAGCCCTCCGACGGCGGGCCGGTTGCCGTACCCTCTCAGGATATGGTACTCGGTATTTACTATATGACCCAGGAGAGAGAGGGAGCAGCAGGCGAAGGCAGATATTACAAGAGCGTAAACGAGGCGATACTGGCCTACGAAAACGGCGCATGCACCCTTCACTCCAGAATTAAAGTGAGAATTACCAAAAAGAACGCGGAGGGAGAAAAGGTATCCGGCATTGTGGAATCCACACTGGGACGTTTCCTCTTTAACGAGATTCTTCCTCAGGATTTGGGGTATGTTGACAGAAGCAGGCCGGAAAACTTCCTTCTTCCCGAAGTGGATTTCCATGTGGGCAAAAAGCAGTTAAAGCAAATCCTTGAAAAGGTAATCAACATTCACGGCGCTTCGGTGACAGCCGAGGTACTGGATTTGATTAAATCCACAGGGTATAAGTATTCCACAAGGGCGGCAATGACCGTTTCCATTTCCGATATGACGGTGCCTGCCCAGAAGCCGGAAATGCTGAATGAAGCGCAGGCAACGGTAGACAGGATTTCCCAGAACTACCGCCGCGGTCTTATCACCGAGGAGGAAAGATACCGTGCGGTTGTGGAAACCTGGAATGAAACGGATAAAAAGCTGACAGACGTTCTGCTTGCAGGACTGGATAAATATAACAACATTTATATGATGGCGGACTCCGGCGCCCGTGGTTCCAACCAGCAGATTAAACAGCTGGCCGGTATGCGGGGACTGATGGCGGATACCACCGGACGGACCATCGAGCTTCCGATTAAATCCAATTTCCGTGAGGGACTTGACGTACTGGAGTACTTTATGTCCGCCCACGGCGCGCGTAAGGGACTTTCCGATACCGCGCTGCGTACAGCCGACTCGGGATATCTGACCAGACGAATGGTTGACGTTTCGCAGGAGCTGATTATCCGTGAGGTTGACTGTATGGAAGGCCGCGAGGAGATTCCGGGCATGTGGGTGTCCGCATTCATGGACGGAAAGGAAACCATCGAGAGCTTAAAGGACAGAATTACGGGACGTTATTCCTGTGAGGATATCATGGACGGCGAAGGCAATGTGCTGGTGAAAAAGAACCATATGATTACCCCCAGCCGCGCCGCTAAGATATTGAGTGTGGGTGTGAATGAAAAAGGAGAGCCTGTTGAAAAGGTGAAAATCCGCACCATCCTCACCTGCCGTTCCCACATTGGAATCTGTTCCAAGTGCTACGGCGCGAACATGGCGACCGGCGAGGCGGTGCAGGTGGGCGAGGCAGTCGGCATTATCGCCGCACAGTCCATCGGCGAGCCCGGTACACAGCTTACCATGCGTACTTTCCACTCCGGCGGTGTTGCGGGCGATGACATCACACAGGGTCTTCCCCGTGTAGAGGAGCTTTTTGAGGCGAGAAAGCCCAAGGGACTTGCCATTATTGCCGAATTCGGCGGCATTGCAACGATTAAAGATACCAAGAAGAAGCGAGAGATTATCATTACCAACAATGAGACCGGGGAAATCAAGGCTTATCTGATTCCCTACGGCTCCAGAATAAAAGTGCTTGACGGCGCAGTGCTTGAGGCCGGAGACGAGCTGACGGAAGGAAGCATCAACCCTCACGACCTGCTTAAGATTAAGGGAATCCGCGCGGTGCAGGATTATATGCTCCGTGAAGTACAGAGAGTGTACCGTCTGCAGGGCGTTGACATCAGCGATAAGCATATTGAAGTGATTGTACGCCAGATGCTTAAGAAAATCAGGATTGAAAACAACGGCGACACGGACTTTTTGCCCGGCGCGCTGGTGGATGTGCTTGATTATGAAGACCTCAACGAACAGCTTATTGCGGAGGGTAAGGAGCCGGCGGAAGGCAAGCAGGTAATGCTGGGAATCACAAAGGCTGCCCTTGCGACAAATTCCTTCCTGTCTGCGGCGTCCTTCCAGGAAACCACCAAGGTGCTGACAGAGGCGGCTATCAAGGGCAAAATCGACCCGTTGATTGGACTTAAGGAAAACGTAATTATCGGTAAGCTGATTCCCGCCGGCACAGGTATGAGACGCTACCGCACCACCAGACTCTCCACCGACAAGGAGATTATGGGAACCATCGATGTGGATGAAGAAGACGTATTTATCGATGATGATACCCAAAGGCTGCCGGAGGACGAATTCATAGAGGATGGCTTTGAAGAATCTTATGATGAGGATGCATTCGAGGAGGAATCCTTTGAGGATGAGTCTTATGAGGATGAGGAAGCGCCTGAGGATGAATTTTCAGAGGAAGATGCAGTTGTGACAGATACACTGTGACAGACCTTCCCGAAATAAAAGGATAAAGAAACTGCCATATTGCTGAAAGCAGTGCGGCAGAAGGATACGGAATTATGAGACGCTGCGGTCAGGCTTTGCGGTCAGGCCGCAGCATTATATTTAATGTAAGGGCAATTTGTGAAGCGTGCCGGGCGTTGTTTTGCCTGAAAACTAATTTTTCCGTTGTTTTCTCGTTGTTTTGCAAAAAAATATGTTGACAAAGAAATTTCCGGCATTTATACTATTTTAGTGTGCGTAACTGCGCACGTAACAATTTATAAGCAGGAGGTGAAACAGAATGCCAACATTTAACCAGTTAGTCAGAAAAGGACGTCAGACATCAGTAAAGAAGTCAACTGCACCCGCTCTTCAGAAAGGATGGAACTCCCTTCACAAGAAAGCAACCAATACTTCTTCTCCTCAGAAGAGAGGTGTCTGCACTGCTGTTAAGACAGCAACCCCTAAAAAGCCTAACTCAGCTCTTAGAAAGATTGCCAGAGTACGTCTTTCCAACGGAATCGAAGTGACAAGCTACATTCCCGGAGAAGGCCACAACCTGCAGGAGCACAGCGTTGTTCTTATCAGGGGCGGAAGAGTAAAGGACTTACCCGGTACAAGATACCACATCATCAGAGGTACGCTTGATACCGCAGGTGTTGCAAACAGAAGACAGGCACGTTCCAAATATGGCGCTAAGAGACCTAAGGCTTCCAAGTAATATTGGAATGAATTGGACCCACAAATGCAAGCTAATTTAGTGTTGGAATTCTGTTACGATAGATAATTGTTGTAATTAGATTTACCGCACGAACACAAATTGTGAGATGGCAGATACTGCCATGGAAATTAGAATGACACACTGTGAGTACCGATGATTTAATGTGAATAATTAAGGAGGGAAGAACCGTGCCACGTAAAGGACATATTCAGAAAAGAGATGTATTGGCAGACCCTTTATACAACGACAAGGTGGTTACCAAGCTTATCAATAACATCATGTTAGACGGTAAGAAGAGTATCGCACAGAAGATTGTATACGGGGCGTTCGCTAAAGTAGAAGAAAAATCAGGCAAGCCGGCTCTCGAAGTTTTCCAGGAGGCTATGAACAACATCATGCCCGTTCTGGAAGTTAAAGCGAGACGTATCGGCGGCGCTACCTATCAGGTGCCTATCGAGGTAAGACCTGACAGACGCCAGGCGCTGGCGCTTCGCTGGATGACCATGTTTTCCCGTAAAAGAGGCGAAAAGACCATGGTGGACAGACTTGCCAATGAAATTCTCGACGCTGCAAACAACACGGGCGCAGCCGTTAAGAGAAAAGAAGATATGCACAAAATGGCGGAAGCAAACAGGGCGTTCTCACATTACCGCTTCTAATCGGACGAATCATAGATTTTGTTTGTCCGGGGCGGCGTGAAACCCCGAATGCGCAATGCCAGGCAGACGCCGGGCCGCAAGGCCGGAAATTCTGCAGATTAATATAAGGAGGAAAAATCTTTGGCTGGAAGAGAATATCCGTTAGAGAGAACCAGAAACATTGGTATTATGGCTCATATTGATGCCGGTAAGACAACTCTGACAGAGCGTATCTTATACTATACCGGTGTTAATTATAAGATTGGCGATACTCACGAAGGCACTGCTACCATGGACTGGATGGAGCAGGAGCAGGAGAGAGGTATCACGATTACGTCAGCCGCTACAACCTGTCACTGGACCCTGGAAGAAAACTGCAAGCCCAAAGAAGGCGCGCTGGAGCATCGTATCAACATCATCGACACACCCGGACACGTTGACTTTACCGTTGAGGTAGAGCGTTCCTTACGTGTGCTTGACGGTGCTGTAGGTGTATTCTGTGCCAAGGGCGGCGTGGAACCTCAGTCAGAAAATGTATGGCGTCAGGCTGACACTTATAATGTACCGAGAATGGCTTTCATTAACAAGATGGACATTTTAGGTGCCGATTTCTACGGAGCAGTAGAGCAGATTAAGACCAGACTTGGTAAAAACGCAATTATTCTTCAACTGCCTATCGGCAAAGAAGATGAATTTAAAGGCATTATTGATTTATTTGAGATGAAGGCGTATATCTACAATGACGATAAGGGCGAAAACATTTCAATTGTTGACGTTCCCGAGGAAATGGCAGACGACGCCGAGTTATACCGTTCCGAACTTATCGAGAAAATCAGCGAATTAGACGACGAGCTGATGATGAAATATCTCGAGGGCGAGGAGCCCACTGTAGAGGAAATGAAAGCAGTGCTCAGAAAAGCAACCTGCGAATGTACGGCAATCCCTGTATGCTGCGGTTCCGCATACAGAAACAAAGGCGTACAGAAGCTCCTGGATGCGGTTCTTGAGTATATGCCCGCTCCTACAGACATTCCCGCAATCACGGGAACCGACCTTGACGGCAACGAAGTTGAGAGACATGCGTCCGACGACGAGCCTTTCTCAGCGCTGGCGTTCAAGATTATGGCAGACCCCTTTGTAGGAAAACTGGCATTCTTCAGAGTTTACTCCGGTACAATGAACTCCGGTTCCTATGTACTGAATGCCACAAAAGATAAAAAAGAACGTGTGGGACGTATCCTGCAGATGCATGCGAACAAGAGAGCCGAGCTTGATAAAGTATATTCCGGCGATATTGCCGCTGCCGTAGGGTTTAAGTTTACCACAACCGGCGATACTATCTGTGACGACCGCCATCCCGTTATTCTGGAGTCCATGGAATTTCCGGAGCCCGTTATTGAGCTTGCTATCGAGCCCAAGACAAAAGCGGGACAGGGAAAGATGGGCGAGGCTCTTGCAAAGCTTGCAGAAGAAGACCCCACATTCCGCGCTCACAGCAATCCGGAGACAGGCCAGACCATCATTGCCGGTATGGGCGAGCTCCATCTGGAGATTATCGTGGACAGACTTCTGCGTGAGTTCAAGGTAGAGGCCAATGTAGGCGCACCTCAGGTTGCCTACAAGGAAACCTTTACCAAGACC
>CAMSTM010000009.1 GCA_947063675.1 uncultured Lachnospiraceae bacterium
CTGGCAGGAAAATTTTATATTTTTTCAATTGTCTACTTGACGGGGAGCAGTTCACCGCCAGAGCAACAGCTCCATTTTTATGCCTGAAAACAGAAAGACAGGCTCCTGTCCTACGCGTGTTCTCAAAATATCACCTGTCACCAATAAGCACTTTCTTTCCCCGGAATGCAAATCCATATTTGCGTATGCGCTCTTCGGGAATTCCTTTTGCAATAAGGTTCGCCTGATATTTCTTCTCGTCTATCTGGCGAAGCGCTTCCCGGACCGTGTCGGACAGTTCTTTCTCATCCTCGCTCTGAACCTTGAATTCTATGATAATCGCATCGCCTGTAATATCAGTGCCGGGCGCGCTGCCTTTCTGTGCTCTGGGTTCCAGCATAATGTCATATCTCCCGTACCCGCTTTCACGGTTCGAGGTGATAACATATTTATCAGCGTATTCCACCATTAATCCCAACACAAACCCATGGTAAAAGCGCTCCGGTTCCTCCTCCGACGGACTCTTTCCTGTATCAAAATAGCTGAGCGACTGCAGGGCGACCTTATTCATATAAGTGTTCATTTCCTTTATGTCACCAGCCTCAAGCGCCTTTAGAAAAGCGTTATTTAACCTGCGGCACCCGTCAAACCAGCTTCCAATCAGTTGCTCAAACATCACCTGAACTTCCATATTCGTCAGTTTAAGGTCAAACTCCGCTTTCCGGCGTGTTATATTAAATTCATAGTGTACTGCCTTCAGATAACCGCTTGCAAGCAAAAGACTCCACACCGCGTCGTCTCCCTGATTTAACTGGCTGAAAACAATCTGTTCGTCAAGCGTAGTGCTGAAGGTTTCCCCGCGCAGCAGGCCCTCCATTGTCATTTTAATCTCCGGGCTTCCCTCCCGAATCAGGCTTCCGACCAGGCTGTTACTGCTGGTATTGGCCCAATAAATCCCAACTTTTCTTTCGTCAAGAAAGCTAATAATGGACCATGGATTATAAATATCTGTAATTTTTCCAAAACAAAATCCATCATACCACTTTTTTACCAGTCGCTTTTGTTCAGACAAATCAAACTCATCCAGTGCTGCAAATACTTCTTCTTCCGTAAATCCAAAGCTATCCGCATATTTTTCTGATGTCGTTGTCACTACTTTCAAGTTATTCAAATCAGAGAATACAGATTCCTTACTAATTCGCGTGATACCCGTCATAATGGCGCGTTCCAGACAGGGATTTGTCTTAAAAGTTGAGTTAAACATACTTCTGGTAAGCGCTGTCATTTCCTGCCAGTAACCGTTTATATACGCCTCCTGCATAGGCGTATCGTATTCATCCAGCAGTATGATGACTTTCTTCCCATAATAACGGCAAAGATAATCCGAAAGTATTTTCAGAGACAGCGTTACCATATAGTCCTCCATCTCTGACGATATTTTCTGAAAGTCAGATTTCTCATTGTCATTCAGCACATCGCTTTGAAGCAGAAAATCAAATTGATTGTACAGTAATTGTATGAGCTTGCATATCTTCTTACGGGCTTCCTGAAAAGTGGTTTCCTTAATATCGGCAAAGCTCAGGAAGATAACCGGATAGGTCCCCTGCAGTTCTCTGTATTTATAATCCCTGCCAAAACCGCCGTCAAAAGCTTTATCTTCCCAGATGGACAGCCCCTCAAAAAGCGCGCTCCTGCCTGCGTATTTCACGGAAAAAAACTTCTCCACCATACTCATATTCAGCGTCTTTCCAAAACGCCTCGGGCGTGTAATCAGAGTCACATTGTCGCCGCTCTCCCACCATTCCCGGATAAATTTTGTCTTATCAATATAGAAATAGCCCTTTTCCCGAATCACCTCAAAATCCTGATTCCCAATGCCAATCGCCCTTGTCATATCAATGCCCCTTTCCGTCCGCAGACATCGGATTTTCGTTTCATCTGTTTACAGTATAGCCTTTTTCCTTTTTAAAAGCAATGGACCTTTAGTCCAAAAAAAGGATGCTCCCTGTGAGAAGCATCCCCGGTAATTTCAATTATACATTTTTCACTATCAGAATCCTGTCTCCCGCTTTCACCTCGTCGGAGGTAAGGTCGTTTGTCTGCTTAATCACCGAAACCGGCACATAGTACCGTTTCCCGATATCCCAAAGGCTTTCCCCGTCTTTCACCATATAAACGGCAATTCCCGGAAGCGCCTCCATTTTTTCCATATCCGGCTCCGATACAATCACCTGTTCCACAATCTTTTCCTGCCATTTGAGATAGACGTTGGAGCGGAAATAAAGAACGCATTTTACATCCACCTCTATATTGTCAATAATGGCAACCGTCACCTGGTCCACAAAGGACTGCACTGGATAAATGCAGTTTTCGCTGACGCCCTCAGCCTCCAGGACATAGCTGAAGGGTATGGTTCCCTTAATCACGCCGTACCTGTTTTCCTCTCCGCTGCACTCGTAGAAAATTTGCAGATTCACCACACCTGTCAGTTCGATACCACCCTCCGTCACGTTTTGGGAATGAACCTGAAGGCTGCTGGCCGTATGCAGAATCTTGTGGATTACTGCCTTGTCATCCTCGCATTTGAAATGACCGGACAACTTTGTCTTTCCGCTGCTCTTTGAGAGAAGCCTTCTGAAATCCGCATTTTTCTCAAGGGCGGTAACTTCCTTGACAACTCCGTATACGTCCGAAAGGATATCGATTTGCTCCTCCGCGTAAATGCAGATATCCAAATCCAGGCACTGCTCAAAGGTAATCACTCTTTCCTCTCCGTCAAAATCCGGCCTTATCTCCACTTCCCGGTCCTCCGCGCGGAAACGGATTTCCGGTATCATTCCCTCCCTTGCGCCGGGACAGTCCAGGCTTCCTGCAAAAGGAAGGGTAGTTTCATAATGACAGATTTCACTTTCTTCCCCCTCTCCCCTGTAGAGGAAGAAGGCCCGAAGCTCTCCCTGAACTCCTATTTTATCCTCCAGTACCTTGAATTCCACGGCTTCCGGCACAATCTCCGACCAAATCATGGTCAGGATATTGGGAAAGCTGCCCGGAATCTCCACTTCCTCTTTTACCCTGAAAATATCCTTTTTCTTGATGGTCATGGCTGCGATGTCAAGCGTTTTCTTCCGAAATTCCACCGGCTCCTCGCTGTATAAGTCCACTGCCGTTTCCTCGTCCCGGATTTCCTCGCAGGAAAGGAGAAGGGTTGCCACCGACTGAACGCTGAGCTTTCTGGAATTAATCAGGCTGATGCTTAAATCCTCCAGCTCCCAATCCGCATTTACACTGTCCCCCGCCCGTATTCCTTCCATAAAGACCGACTCGTCAAAGGGAATTGTGCCTTCCATATTCGCCACGTCTCCCCCGGTTCCCTGGTCCGTTAAGTAGAGCACGTGAAAAGCAAGCCTGCCTTTTACGCTGACATGGTCGTCCGTTACCCTGACCTCCTCGATTATCACATTTCCTCTATCCATAATCAGCTTTGCGGCATCCGGTCTGGAATCGGATATAATCACGTCATCTTCAAGAGTCATCTGCGTCTGGGCCTTGCATTTGATAAAATCTGTATGTATATTCCGTTTAATCAGTTCCACAAAAATACCTCCCTGGCATCCACTTACTGTAAATGTATGTGGATGCGGGAGGAAGTATGCATAGAATCATACGCAGCCAATGATTTCCCCGATATCTTCTATATGATATTGTTCCATATATTTTTCAATCCCCTCTATCACTTCAATGGTAGTACGGGGATTTGCAAAATTCATCGCGCCAACGGCAATAGCGGCAGCGCCGGCTAAGAGAAACTCTATGGCGTCTTCGGCTGTGGCGATGCCCCCCATTCCGATTACGGGAATTTTTACTGCATGGCTTGCCTGATAGACCATTCGAACTGCCACAGGTTTGATGGCGGGGCCGGATAAGCCGCCGGTTTTGTTGGCAAGCACAAAACTCCTTCTGTGGATATCGATTTTCATTCCAGTCAGGGTGTTAATCAGAGAGATGGCGTCGGCTCCCGCCGCCTCCGCCGCTTTTGCCATCTCCGTAATGTCAGTAACATTCGGGCTGAGCTTCATAATCACCGGCTGTTTTGCCTTTGCCTTAATCCGGGAAGTGATGTCGTAAAGACTGTCTGCCTTCTGCCCAAAGGCGATAGCCCCTTCCTTAACATTGGGGCAGGACACGTTGATTTCCAGCATATCCGCCGGCTCCTCCGCCAGCCTTTCCACTACCTCAAGATAGTCCTCAACGCTTTTGCCGCAGACATTCACAATCACTTTTGTGTCATATCTTTGAAGAAAAGGAAGGTCTCTTTCCACAAAAACGTCGATGCCGGGATTTTGCAGGCCGATGGCGTTGAGCATTCCCCCGTAGGTTTCCGCCACCCGGGGCACCGGATTTCCCGGCCACGGTACGTTTGCCACGCCCTTGGTCACTACTGCCCCCAGCCTGTTCAAATCCACAAAATCGCTGTACTCCATGCCGGAGCCAAAGGTCCCGGACGCCGTCATAACCGGATTTTTAAATTCAACGCCTGCAATTGTAACCTTAGTGTTCATCAGATATCCACCTCCCCGGCCTCAAAGACAGGCCCTTCCGTACAGATTCTTGCATTGTTCACGTGGGAATGCCCATCCTTATGCGTGGTTTTGCAAACGCAGCCCAGACACGCGCCCACCCCGCAGGCCATTCTCTCCTCCAGCGACAGATAAGCCCGGATTCCCCGGCCTGCCGCATAAGCCTTAACTGCCCGAAGCATAGGCATGGGGCCGCAGGCCATAATCACACCCGCCTCTGTCTGCTTTTCCTCCATGACCGTAAGCACATTCCCCTTCGTGCCTGCGCTCCCATCCTCAGTGGCAAAAAGGAGCCGTCCATATTTTTCCAAATCTTCCTTTAAAAAAAGCTGTCCGTCTCTGTACCCGGCGATAATCACTGCCTCCGTCCCGGCCTCCTTAAGCTCCTTTGCAAGCTGTACCATGGGGGGAATCCCGATTCCTCCGCCCATAAGGACAACCTTTTTCCGCTCTCCCTCAGATACCGGGAATCCGTTTCCCAGAACCCCGAGGATTTCCGCTTCCTCACCCGGCTGCCAGCCGGAAAACTCCGCAGTTCCCGCTCCCGCAACCCGGTATACAATCCGAAGAGCACCTTTTTCCTTATCCGCCTCGCAGATGCTCAAGGGTCTCGGGAGCAGCCGGGAGGCGTCCTTCGGATAAATTCCGATAAACTGCCCCGCCCGTGCTTCAAGCGCCAGGGACGTTTTCAGCCATAAATCATAAATCCCCTCTGTAAGCATTGCCTGGGATAATACTCTGGCTTTTACCTTTACTTTTTTATTCTGTGTGCTGCTCATTGCTTTGTCTCCTTTGCCCTCCTTTTTCAATGCCGCAGACGAAAAACCACCCTCCCGCCGCAGATTGTATAGTGAACCACACCCGGAAGCTCCTCTCCGATGAAAGGAGAGTTCTCCGACTTCGATGCGAATTCCGAAACCTTCCATTTTTCTGTCGGGTGGAACAGCACCAGGCTTGCAACAGCGCCCTCCTCGATTCTGCCGCCGGAAAGCCCGTACAGACGGCTGGGGGCGGTGCTCATTCTCTCGATAAGCTGCGGCATGGTAAGGTGCCCTTTATCCACCAATTCCCTGATTCCCAGAGAAAGGGCGGTTTCCAGTCCGATAATCCCGCTGGGAGCCTCGGTTATCGGCTTTTCCTTTTCCTCCTTCGCATGCGGGGCGTGGTCGGTGGCAATCAAATCTATGGTATTGTCCTTCAATCCTTCAATAAGCGCCAGTCTGTCGGCCTCCTCCCTTAAAGGGGGATTCATTTTTGCCAGCGTCCCTTTTTCCATTGCCGCTTCCTCTGTCAGGGTAAAATGATGCGGCGTGCATTCCCCGTGAACGTTTGCCCCTTTTGCCTTTGCCTCCCGCAAAAGCGCTACGGCCTCTTTCGTGCTGATGTGCTGGATTACCACCTCCGCGCCGGTTGCAAGGGCAAGATCCAAATCTCTTTTTACCAGACTGATTTCCGCCTCTCTGGGGGAACCGCCTATCCCGTAAAATTCCGACGCTTTTCCGGCGTTAATACCGTTATTTGCAATCATACCGGGATTTTCCTCATGGAAGCTGATAGGCTTATGAAGGCTTTTCGCCTTTTCCATGGCTTTTCTCACAATCGCCTCGTCGAGCAGGGGAATGCCGTCGTCGGTAAAGCCTGCCGCTCCGGCTTTTGCCAGCTTTTCCATATCCGTCAGCTCCTCTCCCGCCATTCCCAATGTAACGTTGGCGCAGCTTTCGATATGAATGCCCGTTTCCCTTCCTCTGGAAAGCACATAAGAGAGAGTTTCCTCATTATCCACAGGCGGTTTCGTGTTCGCCATCAGCACAATTTCCGTAAAGCCACCCCTTGCCGCCGCAGCAGCGCCGGTGGTAACGTCCTCCTTGTGGGTAAAGCCGGGCTCCCTGAAATGCACGTGGGTGTCCGCAAGGCCGGGGGCAATCAGAAGACCTGCAGCGTCAATCGTTTCTGTTTCTTCTATATTAATATGCTCCTGTGTCTGCGCCGGAGCCGCTTCTCCCTCCCGGATAATCCTTGTGATTTTCCCTTCCTCAATCTGCAGGTCGGCCCGGTAAAGCGTATTCTCCACCGGGTCAACTATAGTTCCGTTTTTTATCAAAAGCATTTCTCAGTCCTCCGCGTGGTCGATGCCGATATGTCCGCCTGACCACACCTTTTTCCCTGACCAGTCCTCGTCCGCTCCGCTCCAGAATTCATCGGAAGGCGCAAGCCCTAGTGGCAAAAATACCGAACTGCACAGGTACAGGCTTCCGATATTGATATACGTCTCCGCAAGCTCCGGCTGATGTCCGTATACGCCGGGCAAAAGCCATCCCTTTTCGTCAAACATATCCTTTGCGCTCATCACCATTCTGATTACCGCGCTCAGGCCGCAGCGCACGGAAGCAGGCGGAATACCGTCCTCAAGCTCTTTCTGCAACGCCGCCTGGGAAAGCATGTGAAAAACGCCGAAGCGGTAGCAGATGGAACGCCCCACCACCGGATAGGAGCCTTCCGGCCCTATCATGCGCTCTAAAATCGACGCATATCTTGCCGCCCTGCGAATTACACTTTCCTTCATTCCCGCAATTTCCTCATTTTCACCGGCAAACAGCTTTACCAAATCCACATACATGGGCTGAATCACAAAGCTGTTATAATAGTCAAAATGGAAGCTGTCGCCGTCGCCGTAAACACCGTCCCCTTTATACCATCCCTGAAAAGCCCGAAGAGCGTAAAGCACTCTCATAATATCATAAGGCTCGCCCAACACATAAAGCCCAGCCTCCACCATGGCGGAAAAGAAAATCCAGTTGCTGTTGCAGGCCGGGATTTTGCGGGAACTCCGCAGCGCATCCGCCAGATGCCGCCGCGTTTTTGGGGGAAGCGCAGCTCCCAGCGCCGACTGCGCCCTCACGATTCCATGGGCAAGAAATGCCGCGTCCACAAGCGGCTGACCGCCCCGGTCAAAAACCATAAAATCCGGGGATGAGGGATTTGCCGCCATTTCGATACAACGAAGCGCCTTTTCCCTGTATTCCTTCTGCAAAGCCCTCTCTTCTTCGTCCAGCCCTTCGCTGTCCGCCTCCAGCCAGGGCGCAAGTCCCGTCATGCTCCGTCCGAACGCCTCCAGCGGGGCAAATTCTGCCCTCTCATTATGGAAAGAAAGGGGCATTGTTTTTTTCAGCTCCCCTTTTTCCAATGCGTTCAGCACCGGGCTTACAATTGTTAAAAGAGCATTTAACCATTCTTTTCTGTAGTTTGTCATATTTACCCTCATTTCTCCGAAACCGATTACAGCTTTTCCGTCTTTTCTGCGGATACCGTCAGGCAAACCGGCTCCCCGCCGGTCAGCGCCGCGCTCCTTTTATCCGGCTGCTGCATTCCCACATATACGGTATAAACGCCTTTTTCAAGAACCAGCTCCGCTTCCTCATTATAAAGCGCGAAAGCCCGTGCATCCAGCGTAACCTCCGCTTCCTTTTCCTCTCCGGGCTCAAGATACATCTTCCGCAGTCCCTTTAACTGGAAATTCGGCACGGAAAGAGTACCGCCCGCCGCTCCCGAAAACTTTACATACACCTGAACCGTCTCTCCGCCAGCCACTGCGCCGGTATTTTTAATTTTTGCACTGACCTTTATCTCGCTGTCCGCCGCTATTTTTTCCGAAGAAAGCTTCACATCCCTCAGGGCAAAGGAGGTGTAGGACAGGCCGAATCCGAAAGGATAAAGCGCCTCCTTTTCCATATAGCGGTAGGTTCTGTTTTTCATGGAATAGTCCGTAAACTCCGGCAGTTCCTCCGTTGTGCGGTAAAAAGTCACCGGCAGTTTTCCCTCCGGACTGTAAGCGCCAAAAAGCAGTTCCGCCACGGCCCTTCCGCCCGCGGCTCCGGGATACCACGCCTGGATAATGGCGGGAATGTGGGAATCCTCCCAGTTAAGCGCCATGGCCGACCCTGTCATGGAAACCAGAATTACCGGCTTTCCGCTCTTAAACGCCGCACGAAGCACCTCGCTCTGCAGACCGGGGAACTTAAGGTCTAACTTGTCCCCACTTGCAAACTCATTTCCGGCGTCCCCTTCTTCCCCTTCAATGGTGGAATCCAGTCCCAACACCGCCACCACCACGTCGCTGACAGAACACACTGCTTTCACTTCCGAAATCCGGTCGTTGGCCATGGCAAGCCCGCTGGTTCTGTCCTCAAACAAATGACACCCCTCGGAGTACAGCACCCTCGCCCTGCCGCTCACATAATCCTCTATTCCCTCCAGGACGGTCACATAGCGGGACGCCGTTCCCTCATAGTTTCCTACCAACGCTTTCCGGGAATCCGCATTGGGGCCAATCACACCGATTGTCTTTATTTTATCCAAATCAAGGGGCAGAAGATTGCCCTCATTTTTCAGAAGCACCAGACTCTTTCTGGCAATTTCCAGATTGACGGCTTTATTTTCGTCTGTATCCACCTGCTCATACCCGATGGCGTCGAAAGGAACCGCTCCCCTCTCCTCGAACATTCCCAGCTTCATACGGCATTCCATCAGATTCGTCACCGCTTCGTCCAGACGCTCTTCGTCCACATAGCCGCCCCGCACGGCGTCAAGCAGGTTGGGGAACATACAGCCGCAGTTAACGTCACAGCCGTTGTTCATTGCCATTGCCGCCGATTCAAGGGGCGTCTTCGTTATCTTATGGTTTTCATGGAAATCCTTAACGGCCCAGCAGTCGCTGACCACGTGGCCTTCAAATCCCCATTCCTGCCTTAAAATGGTAAGAAGCAGCGTCCGGCTTCCGCAGCAGGGCTCCCCGTTAGTGCGGTTATAGGCTCCCATTACCGCCTCCACACCCGCCTCCTGCACACAGGCTTTAAACGCCGGAAGGTAGGTTTCGTACATATCCTGTCTCGAAACCTCCGCATTGAAGCTGTGGCGCAGCTTTTCCGGACCGGAATGCACCGCAAAATGCTTGGCGCAGGCCGCCGCTTTCATAAAGCCCTCCTGCTCCTTTTGAAGTCCCTTGATAAAGCGGACTCCCATTCTGGAAGTCAGGTAAGGGTCTTCCCCATATGTTTCCTGCCCCCGGCCCCAGCGCGGGTCCCTGAATATGTTCACGTTGGGCGCCCAGAAAGTAAGTCCTTTATAAATGTCCCTGTCCCCCGCCTCCTTTTGCGCATTGTATTTGGCCCTGGCCTCGGTTGCGATAATCTCCGCCATTTTTCCCGCCAAATCCTCGTCAAAGGTGGCTGCAACGCCGATTGCCTGGGGAAATACCGTTGCCGTTCCCGCCCTTGCAACGCCGTGTAAGGCCTCGTTCCACCAGTTATAGGCGGGAATGCCGAGCCGTTCGACGGCAGGCGCGTTGTAAAGGGTCTGTCCCACCTTTTCCTCCAGCGTCATCTGTGCCACCAGGGCGGCGGCACGCTCACGATATTTGCTCATTTTGATTCTCCTTTTTTATTTCATGCTGTTTTCTGCTTTTATCAGACACTGCTTCTCGAAAAAGGCGGCGCCGTAGTACAGGACCTTTTCGTAGCCTCTCATAATCTCTCTTCCATACTGCCGTCTTTTAATCTGCAAAATGGCTTCGAGACAGTCCTTTTCCATTCTGTCCTCCCCCTTAGAGCGTTTTACCTCTATAACCATTGCCCTGCGTTTTCCCCTGTCTTTCACAATAATATCCGCACGCCCCGTCCCCTGCTCGGAATTGGAGACCACCTCGTAACCGGCTCCCGCAAACAGTCCTGCCACAAAAGCATGGTAATAATCTTCCTTATAATCAAAATAACTGATAGTTTCAAATAAGATGTCCGTTACTTCCCGCGTAAGCCGCTTATCATCTCCATTCCACCACGCCTGAAAAAGTCCGGTTCTGTCCTGTCCCGAAATCGTATCTGTAAACCACTTCGCCACAGTCTCCGCAAAAAGGTTCCTGACCTCCTCATTGGGAATCCGCAAAACCATCTTCCCTGTCTCCGGTTGAAATCCCCCCGAACCGCTTTCAGGCTGCACTTCGGTCAGATATCCCGTCAGATACAGAATACTCCACAGATTTTCCTCTGTAGAACTGTCAAAATCATAGGTTAAATCCTCAAGAATATGTTCCCTGATTGCGCCTCCTGAAAGAAGCGTCTCAAACTTATCCTGCACCGGCAGATTTTTTCTGTCTATAAACCGGCGGATAATCTGATTATGACTGGTATCCTTCCAGTAATTGGCCGGCTTTGCCCCTTTGTCCTTCATAAGCATACTTACATGATTAATCACATCCCAGGGGCAGTACACCTCCCTGCCGCCGAACAGATATCCGTCATACCATTTTTTAATTCCGTCAAGATGCTCCGAAAGACCGGCTTTCTGAAGCAGCGCCGCGACCTCCTCCTCCGTAAATCCAAAATATTGATTATACCACTTGGAAGAAACCGACCTTGCTATAAAATTGTTGGCTCCGGTAAAAATACTTTCTTTCGCTATGCGGAGACAACCTGTCACCACCGCAAACTTAAGCGCCGGATTTGTTTTCCAGACCATTCCCAGAAAATTCTGTATTACATTCAGCATCTTAAGATAGTAGCCGTTGTCATTTGCTTTTGCTAACGGCACATCGTATTCATCAATTAAAAGAATAACCGGCTTTCCAAAATGCGCTTCCATCATACGGATAAGCACCACCAGCGCCGTCTTTACATCCGTCAGAGTTCCTTCCTGATATTTAAGGCGTGAAAAAATTTTTCTGTCACTGTCCCGAACGCTTTCACTGTCAGCCAGATAATCATGCTCTCCGCACAGAGACGCGATGGAAAAGCAAAGCATATCATAAGCGTCTTCAAAAGTATCCCCGTTCACATCCTTTAAAGTCAAAAATAATACCGGCCATTTGTTCATCCACTGTTCGCACAAATCCCGATTACCCGAAATCTCAAGTCCTTCAAATAAAGCCCCGCTGTCCTTTCTGATATCAAAAAAACTGGCAAGCATGCTCATGGTCAGCGTCTTTCCGAAACGCCGGGGACGGGTAATCAAATTTACTTTAAAATTTTCTTCCAAAAGTTCTCTGATAAAACCGGTCTTATCGATATAGTAGCAATCGCTCTCACGTACCTTATCAAAAAGGTCAAATCCTAACGGCAATTTTATCCCCACAATTTTGGCGCTCCTTTCTGCCTCTGTCATTCTATTATCATTCTATCATGTAAAAACTTACTCCACAAGAAAATAAAAAGCGGCAAAGCCGCCGGAATCCGCAGCAGCGCCCTCTCCTGCGCACTATTTTTGCTGTCCGGCATATCAAAATTCCAGGCTGTCTGAATTCAGCAGAAAATACCTCATTCCCATAATGACAAAGCCTTCTTCATTTCTCCAGGGTTTCGCCGTTCCGCCTACTATCACTATTTTTTTAAAGGAATCTGGAATATTGCGCAGAGAATAAAATTCCTGAGTCTGCTTTTCTTTTGATGTCATATCATAAGCGACCTGGATATAATATCTCTGGCTTCCCTGGTTTACAACAAAATCAACTTCAAGCTGCTTGCGGACACGTTTTCTTTCCTGATTTTTTCCATACAAATCTATAATGCCAGTATCAACATTATATCCGCGAATGAGTAATTCGTTATAAACAATATTTTCCATAATATGGGTCGGTTCCTGCTGCCGGAAGTTCAGTCTTGCATTTCTAAGACCTATATCCGTAAAATAATACTTTAAATTAGCGCCAATATATTTTCTTCCTTTAATATCATAACGATTGGATTTCGAAATCAGAAATGCCTCCTCAAGATAATCAATATGTTTGGATATTGTTTTATTCGTATAGCTGAGCTGACGTTCACTTGCAAAGGTATTGGAAATCCTGGTGGGGTTCGTGGGCGCCCCGATGGCAGAAGCAAGAATATCAACCAGTGTTCCAAGCCCATCCGAACTTTGGATGCCGTTTCTTTCAACTACATCCTTCAAATATACATTCGTGAAAATATTTTTCAGATATTCTGCTTTCTGACGCTCCGTCTGAAAACCAGCGACCAGGGGCAGCCCTCCGTAAATCATGTAATCATTCCATGCGTCCTCATATTCTCCATCATAAACGGAATAAAATTCTGCAAAAGAAAGCGGATAAACCCTTATTTCATCTCCTCTACCCCGAAATTCCGTTATAATATCACTGGACAAAAATCTGGAATTGCTTCCGGTCACATAAATATCAATATTGCTTATACGCAGGAGACCATTCAACATTTCTTCAAATCGCGGCATAAATTGTATTTCATCCAAAAGCAGATAATAGTTTTCTTTATCTTTCATGGCAGTTTTCACGTACTGGTTGCATGCCCTGGGATTTCTCAGTTCTTCATTTTCAATGCTGTCTAAAGCAATCTCAATGATGTGGTTTTCGTTTACCCCATTTTCCATCAAATACTTTTTAAATATGTTAAACAGCAAAAATGATTTTCCGCATCTTCGTATACCTGTAATAACCTTTATCATCCCATTATTTTTTCGCAGAATAAGCTGATTAAGATATTCATTTCTTTCAATTTCCATCCATCCACTCCTTATTATTGTGCAAATACATATTTTTTAGTAATACTATTTTATAGCAGAAATAAAATTCTTTCAAGATTTCATTCCTATTTTTTGTGCATTTACACAATTTTATGTACTTCCGGTGTGTAATACTTAAAACAGCCATATTGTAAAGAATGCTTCCGGCAGCCGCCAGAAGCATTTGTTTTCAAAAACAATTTTTTTGGAAAAACCTCCGTTCATAAATCCACGCTTACTATTCTTTCGGCCATACCTTTATGCGGTTCTGGCCTTCCTTTAATTCCGCAAAGGGCCCGGCCAGCGTCTCGCCGTTCCACATCTTTCCAAGATAATCACTGTCAAAGAAAATTTCTTTTCCCTCCGGCGTCTCATAAGCCGCTTCCACAATACGTACCATGCCAAGGTCGGACGAGCCCAGCTCTCCCTCAATTTTTTTGAGCATTTCCGCTCCTGCCGTTAGCTCAAGATAAGTTCCGTCCGCTTCCTCCACAATACGCACGTCGGGATTGGCATCGGAGACAGCACACTCCTTTTCTCTCTCAAAAGGCTTTGCGCCATTTAAATAGCAGTTGTTATCAATATAAACCGGCTGCTTTACCAGCACATACATTTCCAAATCGCCTACGCCCTTTGCAAGGACCTCATCAATATACTCTTCCAGAGAGGTAGTGCTTCCCTCATAGCCTTCCGTGCCGCAGGTAGACTGCTCTGTGTAAATCTGCGCCCCGCCCAGGAAAATGTTCCGGTACAGCCTGTCGTCGCCGCCGTAAACCACCGTGGTTCCCGCAACTTCTGTGGTGTGGGGATAATGATAAGGAGTGGAGCGGTCGGGCACCGGCTCCCTGCGCATGGTTCCGCAGCAGAGATTGTGCACATAAGCGCCGCCCTGAGCGATATTGTCAAAATTGTATTCGGAAGCAAAAATATTGTTGTCCACAATATAAGGGCCGTGGGTTACCTCCACCATCAAATCCCTGTCATTGTTGTAATACAGATTTTTGCTCACCCGCGTCCCCTGCGCCTGCCAGTCAAGCCATGTCCCAAGAGTGCAGTTGTGGATATTATTGTGGTGAATCTGGACGTCGATTGCGGCATGGAGCTTGATTCCCGCGATTTCATACCCGAAGTACTCGTGCTTCACCGCAATATTATAAATATGATTGCCATAAATTTCGCTGAACACGCATCCCATATGACCCACGATTCCGTTCTGTCCGCAGTCGTAAATCACATTGTTGCGCACAATATGGGAGCCAATGGTTTCCTTGCTCCAGCCGATATGCCTCGCCCGGAAAACCGCTTCCATCTGATACTGGTAGCCCGGCTTTCTATGCGTTCTGGTACACAGGTTATGCCCTGTGGACTCCTCCTTGCCGATACTGATTCCGCTGCATTTTGCGTCATGGATGATATTGTTTTCGATTATCCAGCCCTTGCTCCAGTTCGCCCCTAAAAGCCCCGGCTGGTCGGCTGTGGGCGGCGTCCACGGGCAGGCCGCCTGCGCCATCTCAAAGCCGGATACCGTAATATAGTTTCTCCCCGTCTTTGCAGGATAAAAACAGCACTTGCGCACGTTAATTTCCGTCAGTTCCCTGTTAGGGTCAGCGCCCTGGAAATTGGCGTAAATCGTGGTATTTTCTTCGTCGCTCTCACAATACCACTGATAAACAGAATCCTCCGGGCAAAGCAGCGGCTCCGCGTGTTTTGTCCATGGCGGATTTACGCCCTCTGTGCGCATTACGGGATTTTTCACCACATCAAGGTTCTTCGCCTCGTAGAAGGATTTTCCGTTCAGATACACGTCCCCCGTATGAAGAATGTCTCCTTCCGGCGCAATGAACCAGTCCCCGCCCAAAACCTCCTTATAAGGATTGTAGTCCCCGAACATCTCATTGGGTAAAACGGCTTTCCACACCGTTCCTTCAACATTTACCCAGTTATGAATCCTCTCCGAGCCCTTGATAATTACTTTTTCCCCTTCCGCAGCCCGGTAGGTAATGCGGCACACCTCGCTGCTGCCGCCGTTTTCCGGCTTCACCCATTCCCGATATTCCCCGCCGTGCACCGTTACAACGTCTCCCGGCATTGCAAGAGACGCCGCCCTTTGAATTGTTGCAAAAGGACGCTCCGCGCTTCCGTCGTTTCTGTCGTTTCCACTGACAGCCACATGATACTCTCTACCCATGATATTCCTCTTTTCTGCACTGCTTTTCTGTCCGTTCAAATGCATCGGCAATGCCTTTACCGGCGCGCCTGCGCCCATTTTATGCCTGCATAAAGCCGGAAAGCCTGCGGACGCAGTACCGACGCAGGCTCCTTAAGTTCCAGTATATCCGAAACCTAACAGGCTCTCAAGACAATTATTGGGAGATTTTTCTTGAAAAATGTGTCCTCGCGCTCCGCCAGACAAACGGCAGGCTTCTAATTGAACACCACCGGCTTATCCAGAAATTCCGTCTTAATGACAATATACGGATAGGACGGGGAATTCTTTTTTACCCCTGTATCCGAAGGGTCCGGGCCAAGCAGCGTAGTATCCGCATAAATCGCGTTTTCCGTCAGATACAGCGCATTGACCACAATGCTGTAGCCGCCGCTTACCTGTTCCCCGTAGCCGATACATATGTACAGAAATCCGTTGTCCTGATAGGTCACTTTAAAGGCGTTTCCTTTCTTCTCCTCTATCACCGCCTTAAGCTCCCCGGGTATGTTTTCCTCTGCCAGTACCGTAAATTCCAAATCCTTTATCTTTTCCATGGGGTCTTTTTCTTTTGCGCAGCCTGTAAGCAGACAGACCGCAGTTGCCGCCAGAATACATACCGCATACCTTACGGCCCGCAGCAGGCACAGACTCCCTGTACAGCCGTTTTGTACGCCGCAATTTCGTATATGACTTTTTTTCATCCTGTCTCCTGAACCTTATTTTCATTTCTTTTTACTAACTTATGTTAAGGCCGGTGAAAGAATGCTTTAAAATCTGTTAAGCGCCCCCTATAAGCACCTTTTTCCCGCAGAAAGCAAAGCCATACTTCCGTATACGCTCTCCTGGGATTCCTCTTGCCGTAAGATTCGCCTGATAATCCTTTTCCTCTATCTGGCGGAGCGCCTTCCGTACCGTGTCCGCCAGTTCCTTTTCATCATCCTCCTGTACTTTAAATTCTATGATTATGGCATCGTCCTTCTCTTTTGCCTGCTTTCCCGGCTCCAGCATAATATCATATCGGCCAAACCCGCTCTCTCTGTTCGAAGTAATCACATATTTATCGGCCAGCTCCACCATGAGCCCCAGCACAAAGCCATGATAAAAACGCTCCGGCTGTTTTTTAGAGGGCTTTGTTCCCGTATCAAAGCTGCCAAACATTTCCGATGTTACTTTATTCATATACACGTTCATCGCCTTTACATCGTGCAGCAGCAATGCCTGGATAAAATCACTGTAATTCTCATTCCCTGAAAACCAGTCCTGAATCATATTTTCAAACATGATATGGACTTCCTTATTCGTCAACGCCAGCTCATAGTCTGTACGTCCGGTTCTTTCCACAAAAGTACTTGAGACCACCTTCAAATATCCGCTGGCAAGCAAAAGGCTCCAGACGGCATTCTTTTTTGTAAGTAACTGATTGTATACAATCTGCTCGTCTATCTCCATATGGAGCGTTCCGCCATGAAGCAGACTCTCAAAGTTCTTCTTAATATTCGCGTTTCCCTCCCTGAGCAGCTTCTCCACCAGACTGTTGGCGCTGGAATTTGCCCAGTATGCCCCTGCCTCCCTTTTGTCAAGGAAATGAATAACCGACCATGGATTATAAATGTCATTCCTTTCCCCGAAAGAAAATCCGTCATACCAGTCTTTCACCTGTTGTTTCCCGTCCGGCATCCCGTATTCTTCCAGCGCCGAGAACACTTCCCCCTCTGTAAATCCAAAGCTGTCCGCGTACTTTTTAGAAGTGGTCGTCACCACTTCCAGATTATTTAAATCAGAAAATATAGACTCTTTGCTGACTCTCGTAATCCCTGTCATAATGGCGCGTTCCAGATAAGGATTTGTTTTAAAGGTGGAGTTGAACAGGCTTCTTGTAAAATCCGCCAGCTCCTTCCAATATCCGTTTACATACGCTTCCTGTATCGGCGTATCATATTCATCAAGAAGAATAATGGTCTTTTTCCCATAATAGCGGCACAGATAATCAGAGAGCATTTTCAACGACAGAGAAGCCATGTAATCCTCCATCTCCGCTGATATTTTTTGAAAATCGCTTTTTTCATTGTCATTCAGCACATCGCTTTTCAGCAGAAAATCAAATTTATTATATACCAGTTGAATAATCTTAAATATTTTCTTGCGCGCTTCCTTAAAAGTAGTTTCCTTGACATCCGCGAAGCTCAAAAAAATGACCGGATAGGTTCCCTGCAATTTTCTGTATTTATATTCCCCATAAGGGGATATTCCGTCACAGGATTTTTCCTCAGAAGACTTGCTGTCAGAAGATTTTTCCTCCCATATGCTCAGTCCCTCAAACAAATCCCCCCTGTCCGCATAGCTTACAGAAAAAAACTTTTCCACCATACTCATGTTCAGCGTCTTGCCAAAACGCCTTGGGCGGGTAAGCAGCGTCACGGCATCGCCCGACTCCCACCATTCCCGTATAAACCCGGTTTTATCAATATAAAAATAGTTCTGTTTTCGAATCACTTCGAAATCCTGATTCCCAATACCGATTTTTCTCGCCATAACCCTATTCCTCTACGTTATTCCGATTCCCTTATGCTTTTCCTTATCTGTTTACAGTATATCCGTTCCCACCTTTAAAAGCAATAAAAAGTCAGTTTCCACTCCCGGACAGATAGAAATAAATGGCGGCATAATGCTTTCACACATTACACCGCCCTGTAATTTAACCTGCACGCCCCAGCGTCACTTCCACCGTCTTTGTCTGATACCCTTCGGGACTTCCCTGCATAATCGTAAGCTCAACCGTTTCTCCTGCCGCGTAGCCGGAAATCTCCTCCTTAAGCTCCGCCATTGACTTTATTTCCCATCCGTTAATCGCTGTGATGATATCGCCACGAACAAGTCCCGCCTTGTCCGCCGCCGAGCCCTCCACTACGTTGGAGACGAAAGCCCCAAGGGGAAGCCCGTAAAGCGATGCGGATTCCTGATTCACATCAAGACCTGTAATCCCGAGATACCCTCTCTCTGACTCTGCGACCTTGCTTCTGGTCTGCTTTTCCATCAGCTTTTGGATAATGGGTTGCGCATCGGATATAGGAATCGCATAGCCCATGCCTTCCACGGCAGAGCCGCCAATCTTGTTGGAATTGATGCCGATAACCTCGCCTTTCATATTGATAAGGGCTCCTCCCGAATTACCGGGGTTGATTGCCGCGTCGGTCTGAATGAAGGTATTTACCTCCGTATCCGTCTGCTGTGAGTTCTGTGCGGAAGCCGACGTCCCTATTACCCTGTCAAGAGCGCTGACCACGCCGGTGGTAACCGATTGTCCGTAGCCTAAGGAGTTGCCTATCGCAATCACCGGCTCCCCTACCGTGAGGTCATCGGAGATGCCCAGCCTGGCGATTGTAATCTTGCTCATGGTATCATTGCTGATATCGGAAAGCGGCACCGCAATCACCGCCAAATCCTTCGCCTCGTCATACCCCTTTGTCTGTGCGCCGCACTGGGTTCCGTCTGCAAACTGCACCGTCAGCTCCTCCGCGGACGCCACCACATGATAGTTGGAGACAAGCAAAAGCTCCTCGTCGTTTTTCCCTACAATGATTCCTGAACCGGAGCCGCCGGCCTCCTGGCTGAACTCCTGCCCTAAAAAGCTCATTCTCTCAATATATCTGTTGTTTACGGAAACAACCGCCGGCATCACCTCTTTTACCACCTCGGTCACGTCCGTAACCGTTGTCTTTGCCACCTGGCTGGTGATAAGCTGCTGTATCTCGTCAATCTGCTCCTCGCTTAAATTGTCGTAGGAAAGAGATGTTGCTTTGTCCCCCTGGTTATCCGCAATCTGCGCATTGTCCTTATCGGAATCCGTCTCCGCAGACTGAGCGTTTTTAGAACCGATTTTGAGGAAGTCCGACGCCGTGTCTATGGCCTGGAATCCAAGTCCGGCAAAAACTCCGAAAAACAGTCCGCAACAGACTGCCACCGCAATCTTTTTTCCGATTCCTCCCTTATTTCCTTTCCCGTTTTTTCCGGTGCTTCCGTTAGCGCCTCCCGCGCTGCCGCCAAAGCCTGCGGTATGGCTCCCTCCCGCATTATAATTTGCTCCGCTGAAGCTCCCGCTGTTCTCATAATGATAGGTGCTGTTGTTTACAGGATTCTGTTCTGCTGTGTGATTACTGTAGTTGTTTGGATAATTATTTTCATACATGACAATTACCTCTCTTCCTTATCTGAATTTCCAGCTCATCCTTCTGCTGTCCTTGTTTTCTTTTATGAGCTTAAGTATATCCGGCAATTGTGTTCAATTTGTGACAAAAATTTGTTTTTTCTGTTTCATTTTATCCAGTATTCCCTGTTCATGGAAAGCTTCTTTACCATCCGTCCCGGAAGGCTTTGGTATCTTTTGCCCATAAAATATCCGAGATACTTGCACCCGCTCTGCCAGATAAGCTTAAATATCAGCCACGGCTTTCCTGCTTTCCACAAATAGCCGCAGGTTTCCTTCACCAGACGGATGCCTTCCGACTCCGCCAAAATCCCGCCAAAAACCTCCGGGTACTCTGCATGGGATACCCCCAAATCAAAATTTCTTTTAAGCTGCTGCAGGCCGCTGTAATTATGGGAATGAGCCACTTTCGCCTGCGCCGCATAGGCGATGGAATATCCCGCGTCCAGAAGCCCTCTGGCATAAATCATATCTTCATTAAATATGGTATGACCGGGAAATCCCCCTAATTCATCAAAAACCTCCCGCCGGTAGGCCGCGCACACATTGGAGGCAAAGAAGGCCTTAATTCCCATATCCCTGATATCCTCCTCCGATTTTATGCGGGATTCCTCCGGGTAGTTAAAAGAGCGGGTATAGCTTTCAATGATTCCGCACCCCTCCCCCGGCGTTTGTCTTGCATAGGACATAGCTACCCTTTTATCCTCAAAAGGGGCAAGAAGCCGCTCTGTCAGTTTATCATCCTCCGGCAGCGCATCGTCCGTCATCATAATAAAGTACGGCGCATCCGAAAAGGAAACCCCGAAATTTCTGGTGCCGCCATGGTCAAATTCCTGCTTTGTCACATGCCGCACCAGAAGATTGTCATAGCGCTCCCAAAATTCCGCCTCCGCAAAAGCGTCAAAGTACTGTTTTTCCGTGTTGATTAAGATGATGCGATGAACCGGATAAGTCTGTGTTCTCAGCCTGTCCAGCAAATCGATTAGTCTGGAACCCGGTTTGTATACCGGAATAATTACGTCCGCTTCTACCATGATAGTTTCTCCTGTATTTACGGAAAACTGCCGTCTGATACAATGCTTCGGTTTTCCGGGTGTCCCTGCGCCCTGCTGACCGGAAAAGAGGCTGTCAACCGACAGCCCCTCTTCATAAAGCCAGCATGGCTTTTAACATTTACTTTATTTAATGTAACCGCTGGTATCCGCCTCTACCTTGTTACTATACTCGATTACCGCATCGGAAGGCGAATATTCTTCGTCCTCAAAGAGGAATTCATGGAGCCACTGTACATTGTCCGCAAGGGATACAGGTACGACGCAGCTTCCCTTAGAACCGATGGTTCCTGTGGTGCGCCTGCTCTCCTCCGGGAATCCGCCCTGGGCAACCACCTCATATGTTGTGATGTCTCCCAGAATATCGAGGATATCCGCTACATCCAGAGAAGTATAAATTTCATCATTATCAAATATCGCATTTACCGCAGCGGTAAGGGTTGCCGGTGAAGCGCTCTTTGCCTTGTCAAAAATTGCAAGAAGAACCTCTCTCTGACGCTCCGTACGTTTGAAATCGTCGCCGCCGCCATAACGGATACGGCAGTAGGCGGTAGCCTGAAGACCGTCCAGGAGCTGATAGCCGGTACTCTCCACAGGCGTATACTCCCGTTTCATATCGCTTGCCATGGTCTTCTGGTAGTTATTGATGTGTTTTAATTCCACATCGTCAATGTCAATCATAATACCGCCAAGCGCGTCAACGGTATTGCTAAGGCCTGCAAAACCAACCGTTATGAAATCCTTGATGTTCATGTCAAGGTTCATGTTCAGCATGTTGATTGCCTGCATGGGGCCGCCCTTTGCATAGGCGGAATTACATTTATTGTAGCTGTCGTTGCTCAGGTTCAGATAGGTGTCACGGTAAACGCTGACAAGCTTGCACTCGCCGGTATCCTGATTGATGGACGCTATCATGATGGTGTCGCTTCGCGTATTCTTGGTGAGTGCGCCGGAAGTGGAGTCCACGCCGAACAACGCGACGTTCCGGTATCCCTTCATGGTGGTTTCCACCTTCTCCTCCACCTCGGGGTTGATTACAAATTCCTCCTGAGGCAGATTCACCTTTCCTACCTTTTCAATCTTAAAGACGCTGTAAAGCACTACTACCATAATAAGGAGAATAAAAATCTCCAGGACGAAAAGCACTATCTTTGTACGTTTCTTTTTTGCATTATTTTTCGGCGCCGGTTTCTTCTTTGCTGTGTGCACAGGCTCCGTATGCTTCACCGGTTTCTTTGAAGCCGGCTGTTTCTGTACAGGCTTTTTCTGTACAGGTTTCTTTTGTACAGGTTTTTTATGAACTGGTTTCTTCGGTTCTGTCGCCATATCATCATTTCCCCCTTTTTACTTTATCCACAAATTACGGGCTTTATCATCTGTGATTTCTCACAAGATATTATTTTCGCACAAAATTTATGTTTAAGCAATACCCTGTCCGCTATATTAATTTATCTTTAATATTTGTAAATCCATATTTACAATCCGCTGTTTTGCAGTAAATATTTTCAGTAGGCATTTTTATTGATAAAGCCTTTAAATATTGTAAGGAACATGATTTTAAAATCCATCGACATGGTCCAGTTTTCAATATAAAAAAGGTCGTACTCGATTCTTCTGCGGATGGAGGTATCGCCCCTGTAGCCGTTAATCTGCGCCCACCCCGTAAGCCCCGGCCTTACCTGGTGCTTTATCATATAACGGGGAATTTCCTCCTTGAATTTTTCCACAAACTGCGGCCGCTCCGGCCTTGGCCCTACGAGGGACATCTCTCCCATCAGGATATTAAAAAGCTGGGGAAGCTCGTCTATGCTTGTCCGGCGCAGGAACCTGCCCACTTTCGTCACCCTCGGGTCGTCCCTTACGGTCCATGCCTGCTCCTCCGCAGAGGGCTTTTGCATTTCCATGGTTCTGAATTTATACATGTTAAAGGTCTTGTTATGCAGCCCTACCCTCTCCTGCTTGAAAATCACCGGCCCCCGGCTGCTGCACTTCACGGCAAGTGCCACAAGAAGCATGACAGGCGATAACAGAACGATTCCGAAAAGAGAACCCACAAGGTCGATTGCCCGCTTTCCCACCCAGTTTAAGGTGTTGGTGAGGGGCACATAGCGGATATTGATGACGGGAAGCCCCATCAAATCCTCAGTGTAAGGATGGCTCGGCACCAGAGAATTATAGTCAGGTATAAATTTGGTGTGGACGCCGGATTTTTCACACAAATCCACGATAGCCTCTAAATGGTCGTAATCCTTAAGCGCCAGCGTGATGGCGATTTCGTCCAGATTGTTTTCCGGCAGGATATACTTGATGTTCTCAATTCTTCCCACCACCTTCACGCCCTTATAAAGAGTGCCGCTGGGAATCCTGTCATCCAGTATCCCCCGGACCACATAACCCCACTGGGGATTTGCGTTGATTCTGGTAATATATTCCTCCGCCGCCCTGGAATAGCCAATCAGCAGCATATACTTTAAATTATAGCCTTTTTTTCGGAAATAAAGCAGCAAATTCCGTATTAACGTGCGGTAAATAGTGGTAAAGGTGATATTTATCACGTAAAACGCGCCCATCATAAAACGGGAGAAATACTGCTGCTTGATGAAGTAAAGAAAAACAATAAAAAAGACTATCCCGACGGTATTTGCCTTTATAATACCCGCAAACTCATACTTCCGCCTGGTAGCCCTCTTGGGAGCATAAAGATTAAAAAAATAGTACAGGATGATATATTCGGGCACAACAAAATACAGGAAGCTGAAATAGGTTCCCATATCCAACGCGCCTGCACCGGGCTCCGTATCCGCAAAAATGGTGCAGAACTTTATATACCATGCAAACATGTAGGAGAGTGCCACAATAACGGCATCCGCCAGCAAGTGCAATCGGTTGAAATACTTTTGATTGTCCTTAATCATATCCTGGCTACCTTTGAGGGTTGAATGGTTAGGAATATTTTACAATATTATTACAAAAAGTACAACTTGAAAATATTTGCCCATAGCTGACCCTGAATCCACCCGTAATTTTTCAGATAGCGGGCCTTAAATCTTACCCTGTGCCTGCGCCCTTCCTCTGTGCCGCAGAGCTTTATCCCCGCGAGGAGTCCCTGCAGATAGCTTCCGCCCATCCCTTTTAATACGAAATAAAAGGTTTTTACCGCATATCCTGCCATCAGAAAGGGAAGATTTATTAAAATCTGCACCGGAGGCATGTTCTTGTAAATCAGATAAATACTGTTTCTTGCGGACAGCCTGACTTTAAAAGCATTATGGCGGGAACCGCTGACCGCGCTTCCTGCATGCCGCACCTTCGCCTTCGGTACATAAATATTATGATAACCACAAATATTGGCGCGATACCCGATATCGATATCCTCAAGATAAGCAAAATGGTTTTCGTCAAAAAAGCCTACCTTTTCAAACAGCGCCCGCCTGTAGAGAGCCGCGCCGGCACAGGCTGAAAATATGCGTCCGGGTTTATTGCAGGCGCCGGCATCCTTATCCTTCCCTCTGGCAAAGGCCCAGCCTAACGCCGTATAAAAATCCCCGGCCCCGTCAAGCAGCTCCGGCTTATGGAGGTTAATCATCTTCGCCCCGGCGGAAAAAGCAATCCCGGCCCCATCCATGGCCTTTTCCAGCTCCTCCACCATACGCTCATCCGCTATCGTGTCATTGTTAAGCAGCAGCACGTATTCCGTTTCCGCCGCCCTGATACCTGCGTTGACCGCCTTTGAAAAACCGGTATTTTCATTAAAGGAAATCACCTGTGCCCTCCCGTACTTTTCCCTGACAAGAGCGAGGCTTTCATCCGCGGAGCCATTGTCAACCACAATAATTTCAGGAACCACACTGCCCTGATAAAGGGAAGCCAGGCAGTCGTCTATATACTCTATTCCATTATAATTCGGAATCACAACTGTAGTTTTGGACATTTATTAAATCTCCATATAATTTATCTTCTTCCTGTGTTCCCACTGCGGTTCGACGCCGCCGGGACAGTCCGCAAAAATCCGAACCCTCTTCACCGGTCCAGCTTCTCCACCATAGCCGGCTCCCACACAATCCGATACCCCATCTGCCGTATCCTTCCGCAAAACCTGCGGCTCAAATCGAGAATTTCCTCCTCCGTCCAGCTTCTGTCCTTCAAAAGGCATTCCCGCCAGTCGAACCTCCCCGTGCCCGGGTGCGGATGATAAGGCGCTCCTATCATCTCCTCCAGAACCAGCTCCGCTTCCCGGCAGACCTTCATGCAGCGGATATCCACCATTTCCGCCTCCTGCTGGAGCGCGGCTCTGTGCATATAACCGCTGTATTCCCTGTGAAGCCCTTTATAAAGGGGGGTTCCCTCCGCCGTATAAATACCGCCCGCCACTTTATTTTTCCTGTCAATCAGCTTTCCTCCAACCACTGCCACATCTTCCCTGTTCGGCAGAAGGCCGGGCTGATAATCCGTCCTGTAAAAGCCCAGGTGCCGTAAGTGGGACACCGTCCCTTTCCACCCTCTTACCCGAAGGAAATCCTCCACCGCCCTTTTTCCGGCGTCATAGGCATACTGCTTGCTGGCCGGATTTTCCGCCGTGGAATTCTCATGGCACCGCCAATGGTACAGCACCCGGGGAATGTGAGCGACGGGAAGACTGGCTTTCTTCGTCTGCTGTCTGTCTTTCCCCATCATCACATTTACAGCCCTGACGATAATATCATAGTCCTGAGCGCCGTCGCACACACTCCGAAAACCAAGCTCCTGCATCAGCTGACGCTTCATCACCAGAAAATGGCAGATATAGTTGTTGGACAGAAGCAAATCAAGATTAAAATCCGGTTTTTTATTTACCTCATAATAGCGTTCCTCCCGGCTGTCGCATTTATCCTCGTCAGAATACAAAAGCTTAAGCGAAACGCCTTCCTTTTCATATTTTTCAATGCAGGCCGCCATCTCGTAGAGGGCGTCCCTTGTAAGCACATCGTCATGGTCCAAAAGACCGGCATAGTCCCCCGTGGCATAGGCCAGCGCCTGGCTGGTATTGGAGGAAATACCGGCATTCTGCCCTTTTTTTCTATATTTAATCCGCCCGTCCGTATAGGTTTCTATCACTTTTTCCACCTTATCGGAGCTGCTGGCGTCCGAAATAATCAATTCAAAATTCCCGTAGGTCTGGGCCAGTACCGAGTCAATCATGGCCCGCAGATGTTCTTCCTTCGTCTCATAGGCCGGTACAAGAATGCTGAACCTGACCTTCATATGCTCCGCTCTCTTTTCCTGCTCTTTCAGAGACTCCTCTGTCGGCGGCACATAGGTATAGCCGTCTCCGGCCTCTGTTTCCATTCTCTCCTTCATAGCATAATAGGTGGGCCGTATTCCGTTTTTCTTTAAATATCGCAGTGTCTTTTTCAGATTACTGATTTTTACAAACTTGCTCATTTTTAAAGTCCTCTGTCATATTATGCCGGCCAAAAATCTCAGCAAAGCCGCTTCCCATCTCACAACAAAAACCACCGCATCCGGCTTCTCATACGGGGCCTTTCCCGGGCGCCGGCGGCTGCTTTACACGCCCTCCAACGCCCATAGCCCTGTAGATTTTATCACCGGATGCGGCTGCACCTTTCCATTTCGTCTGCCTTATCAATTAGCTGCAGTCAGGCACTTTCCCTTTTTTATAAATAAGCTTTCAGCGCTTCCGTCAGCTTTTCCACCTTATCCTGCGCGTCGGCAAGGCTGCTTCCCTTTACGCCCATGTAGAACTTGATTTTGGGCTCTGTTCCCGAAGGGCGGGCGCAGCACCAGGAGTCGTTGGTGAGGTCAAAATACAGAACGTTGGATTTGGGAAGTCCTGTAGGTCTTTCCTCTCCCGTTGCCAAATCCTTTGTAACGTCTCTGTCGTAATCCCGGAATTCCTTCACGGTAAGCTCGCCAAAGTTTTTGGGCGGGTTGCTTCTGAGCTTATCCATCATCTCCGCAATCTGTTTGGAGCCGTCGATGCCCTTTAAGGTGATTGCATACTGGGTCTCCTTGTAGTATCCGTATTTTTCATACAGCTTCAGCATCTGGTCCCATACGGTGATTCCGTTTTTCTTGCACCATGCTGCCATCTCGCACAGGCACATAACAGCCACAACGGCGTCCTTGTCCCTTGCATGGGTGCCCGCCAGGCATCCGTAGCTTTCTTCAAGGCCGAACACGTAATTGTTGGAGCCGCTCTGCTCAAAAAGCTTAATCTGCTCGCCTATGTATTTGAATCCGGTGAGAACCTCAATAAATTTCACATTGTAATCCCTTGCGATTGCCCCCGCCATATTCGTGGTAACAATGGTGGTAACAAGAGCGGGATTCTCCGGCATGGTGTTTGTCGCCGTTCTCTCCCTTAAAATATATTCCGCAATCAGCATGCCCGACATATTTCCCGTAAAAGGAACATACTCGCCGGTTTTGGTATCCAGCGCGTAAATACCCAGTCTGTCCGCATCCGGGTCGGTTGCAAGGACGATGTCCGCATTCTTTTCCTTTGCCAGTTCAAGAGCCAGCTTGAATGCCTTGGGGTCCTCGGGATTGGGGTAATCCAGCGTGGTGAAATCCGGGTCGGGAAGCTCCTGCTCGGGCACAACGTAAACGTTCTTAAAGCCCAGCTCGGAAAGGATTCTTCTTACCGGCACGTTGCCTGTCCCGTGGAAAGGAGAATAAACTATCTTAATGTCGTCGGCCACTTCCTTTATAATCTCAGGATGGATAATCTGCTTTTTCAGCTCCGCCATGTAAGCGTCGTCAATTTCTTTCCCAATCACCTGATACAGGCCCGCTGCGATGGCGGCGTCCTTATCCATGGTAAGCACCTGATTATAATCCGTCACTTTCTTTACTTCGTCGATAATCTCTTTGTCTCTGGGGGCCGCAACCTGCGCGCCGTCCTCCCAGTAAGCCTTGTATCCGTTATATTCCGGCGGATTGTGGCTTGCGGTAATCACAATTCCCGATATGCAGTGCAGTGTGCGGAGCGCAAAGGAAAGCTCCGGCGTCGGGCGCAGAGCATCGAACACGTACGCCTTGATGCCGTTTGCCGCAAGACATAAAGCCGCCTCGTCCGCAAATTCGGGAGACATTCTTCTGGAATCGTAAGCAATGGCAACTCCCTTTTCTTTTCCTCCCTGGCTGACAATATAATTGGCAAGCCCCTGGGTTGCTTTCCTTACGGTATAAATATTCATGCGGTTGGTGCCTGCGCCAATTACGCCGCGAAGGCCGCCCGTACCAAACTCCAGTTCCTTATAAAAACGGTCCTCGATTTCCTTTTCATTGTCTGCGATTGCGCGCAGCTCCTCTTTGGTCTTTTCATCAAAATAGGCGTCTTTCAGCCAAAAATCGTACTGCTCCCTGTAACTCATTTTTAACCCTCCTGCTCTGATTATTTCGCTGCTATACTTGTCAGCACATACTATTTTTTTATTTTACCATAATCTTACTGTATTTTCAAAGCAAAGTCGCTTCTGTCAAGAGAAAAATTCACATTGTAGTACGGGTCGCCCGCTTGTAGCGCTTCCTCCCACTTTTCCCTGAATCTTTCGGATTCCCGGTTGTACCTCAGCGCCTTTTCCCCGTTATCGTCCAGTCCTCTGGACGCCGATTCCAGATGATAGAGCTCGGCAAAAGGCGTAAACACGTTCAGATATCCCTTTTCCCGGAGCTTTAAGCAGAAATCCACGTCGTTTAAGGAAACGGCAAAAGTCTCGTCCAGTCCTCCCGCTTCCTCGAACAAAGCCTTCTTCACTAAAAGACAGGCGCCGGTTACCGCGGAGACATTCTGGGCATAGCAGAGCCTTCCCATATAGCCCAGGTTGTCCCTGTGCTGGCCGTAATGGCTGTGCCCCGCCGTCCTGTGGGCGCCAAGCCCCAGCACCACGCCTGCATGCTGGATGGTCTTGTCGGCATAATAGAGCTTACCACCCACCGCCCCCACGTCCTTTCGCTGGGCGTACATCAAAAGCTCCTCTATCCAGTTCACCGTAATCACTCTGGTATCGTTATTGAGCAGCAAAAGGTAATCGCCCTTTGCGCTCAAAGCGCCCAGATTGTTTATCGCCGAATAGTTGAATTCTCCCTCAAACCTCACTACCCTGACCTTTTCGTTCTCCTTCAGTTCGTCATAGTAGTCAAATGTCGCCTTCTCCGTGCTGTTGTTTTCCACCACGATAATCTCGAAATTTTCATAGGTGGACTTTTCCAGAATAGAGTCAATGCAGGGTTTTAAGTCCGACACATGGTCCTTGTTCGCTATGATAATGGAAATCAGCGGGCTTCCGATAATCTGATACCTGATTTTAAAAATGGTCTCAAAGGCTCTGGTGGAGGTAATCTGGAAATGTTCAAATCCATGCCGCTTAAGGTGGTCGGCCACCGCCCCCTTCGCCGCCTCTATGGCGTAGGGCTTTGCCGTGATGTCCGAAGCCACGCTTCCGGGATGGCTTCTCCAGTAGTAGAGAATCCTTGGAATATGAACCACCTTTTCCGCCCGGTCCGTAAGACGGAGTATCATGTCATGGTCCTGGCTGCCGTCGAACCGGGAGCGGAACAGCTCCATGCCGTCAAGCAGCCCCTTTGCAAACACGCTGAAATGGCAGATATAATTGTTGGCGCGGAGATTGTCAACGGCATAATCCGGCTTAAAATGCATGGTCAGCATTTTATTGATATCGCCGCTTTTATAGGTGGTTTCGTCACAATATATGTAATCCGCCCCCTTTTCATTGACAGCCTTCACATACTCATATAACGTACTGGGATGAAGAATATCGTCATTGTCAAGCAGACCGATATAATCTCCGGTCGCCATTTTCAGGCAGTGATTGGTATTTCCGGAAATCCCCTCATTTTTTTCAAGCTTCCGGTAACGGATTTTTTCCGATTTCTTTTGATATTCCCTGACAATCCCCTCCACATAGCCGTGGGCATTGTCCGAGCCATCCGAAAGACACAGTTCCCAGTTTTCATAGGTCTGATTCATAACGGAATCCAGCATTTCCCGCAAAAAATCCTCCGGCGTATTGTAGAGAGGCGTCAAAATACTGAATTTTACCATGCGCGGGAATTTTTTTGCCCTCTCCTGCGCCGCCTGCTCCGGGGTGGGGAAGCTCTTTGTGCCGAATCCCGCCATGGCTGCGCGCTCGATTTTTTTATATTGCAGCTTATGGATAACCCCTTTCAGGTTCCCGCAGTTTTTCAGTCTGTTCTTCTGACGGATTATAAAATGCATCCATCTCCGAAGGGGAGCCGACATTTTCCACAGAGGATTGTTTTTGATTCTGTTCAGCTTATAATCAAGTTCGTCGCACTTCGCCTCCAAATCCGCAACCCTTCCCGCCAAATCCGCGTTCCGAAGGTGCTCCCTCTCGTAAGCCTCCTGATAGTTGATTTCCTTTTCATCCATGGAATTTCCCATCCGCCTTTACCTCCAGTACCCAGTTGCTCCAGTTTACCAGCTTTTGTCTGGAACACTTATCCTCCGCCAGCATCCCGAACTGATAGACGCCTGCCGGAACTGCGTCTTTTTTCAGCTTTGCCGCGAAACCGGTCAAATCCACATTTGTCTGGTCCCGCAGATTATTTTTGATATCCGGTCGGTATCTGCTGTCCAAAGAAAGCTGCCAGACTCCGCCGTTTTCCGTGCTCCGTAAAAGAAGTTTCTTTTTATAACATGCGTTATCTGCTCCGATTATGAAAGAATAGCCCTGAAAATAATAGCCGCTGTCCGGAGACCGGCTGCCGGTCTCGTCCGCCGAAGCTTCTCCGCTGCCTTCCTTCCCCCGGCGCAAGGCATATTCCGCGGACACTCCGTATTTCCATTTGAAAATATCCATGGCGCACTCCATCCCCACCACAAGGCATTTGTCTTCTCTTGCTTTTCCGGCTTCCCCCCTGTCCTTCTCCGCCTGCGACCAGGGCATATCCAGGGTCACCTGATAGCGGTAAGACGGGGAATACGCCTGCTCCAGCATATCCGTGGTAAGGTACGGATGGTAAAAGGGGTCGCGCCCGTAAAGCGGCTGATGCCTTTCATAGAGCCTGTCCTTCTCCCCAAGAAGCCGGAGCTGCTTTTCCGGGGAATCCCCGTCGTTGCCTCTGCTTAAGGATTCATGGTGGTAAAGCATCACATCGTTTCTTACTATATTATAATACCCGTTCTCAAAAATGGTATAGCATAAATCCACATCATTGAAAGCAACCGCCAGCTCCTCGCAGAAACCGCCCGCCTCAAAAAAAACATCCCTTCTCATCATGAGGCACGCGCCTGTGGCCGCCAGCATATTTTGAACGCCCCTGTTCATTCCGAAATAATGAACCTCCCCGTCGCTCAAGAACTGCAGCTTGTGAGCCGGTCCCACCCGGAGATTGGTAATACCGGCATGCTGAATGATATCTGAATCAGGATACAAAAGCTTTGCCCCCACGGCTCCCGCATAGGGAAGCAGCGCCTTTTCCGCCATTTTATCCAGCCAGTCCGGCTGCGTTATCTCCATGTCGTCGTTCAAAAATAAGAGAAGTTCTCCTTTGGCATTTTCCGCGCCGATATTACACATTTTCGAAAAATTAAAGGGCATAGGCTGGTACAGATATATGCATTCCTTTATGGAGGAATTGCCTTTTTCCGTACCGGCTTTCTTTCCTTCAGCGCTGCCGCCCTGTCCGTTCAGCTCCCGGACCTTCCCCAGAATTTTCTCCCTGTTTTTTTCACAGCTTCCGTTATCCACAAGAATAACCTCAAGGGGGTAAGAGGTTCGGGTTCTTTCCGTCAGGGAATCAAGGCACTTAAAAAGCGCCTCCGCATTATCCTTTGAAGGAATAATGATGGATAATAACGGGTGCCCTCCTATATTCATCCGCTCCTGCCGGCACATTTTACCCTGGAAATATTCCTTCACCGTATTTTCAGGAAGCTGCACGTGCTCTATCTGTTTATAACCGTCCTCTTTGTTGTGGAACAGAACCTGTCTGATATGGGAGACCGGAAGCCTCCCGTCATCATGCCCTTTTTCAAAGGCATCCGTATCTTTCAAAATCTCAAACACAAGGGAATACAGCCAGATCCGCGCTTTTGCCCTCTCCGGCTCCTGCAAGACGCTGTGCAATGCCGTCCCTCTTATCGCCACCAGACCGCCGAAATAAAAGGAGGATAAAAACCTGTCGGGAGACCAGCCGGGCTTAAACCACGGGTTTTCCCTTACCCCTGCTTCCCGCCTGCCGCTCATTTCCCCTCCGGCTTCTTCCCGGTTTTCTTCTGCGGCTCTGCCTGCCGCCCCTCCTGCGGTATCTCTTACGGTATCCTCATCTCCGTAAACCACCAGCGTATTCTCGCTTTTTCCGAACGCCTGGCAAATAAGAGGAATGGCAAGCCTGCTCATCTCCCCCGGATAAACGGATAAGACGACCGCGTCCGGGCGCTCCTTTTCCAAAAGCGCTGCCATATCCTTCGCAAAGTCAAAAACCGTGCAATACAGCAGCGTCATTTTTCCCCGGAAAAATTGACTGCTCTCGTCTAAGATTTCAAAAAGCCGGGGAAATCCTTCATTTTTTGAAATTTCCAATTCATTTTCATTTCCGCCGCTTTCATTTTTCAGGTTTTTCGAATCATTTGTCAGTCTTTTCTCTTTTATAATTTTAATAGTCGAAATATTTACTTTTTCTTCCTGCTGTCTTATCCACTCGTCATAAGTCAGATTTTTGGCCGCAAGTTCCCTTTCATACATTCTGTGCTGCCTGCGGACCAGTATTTGCTTTATTTCCTGTTTCAAAGAAGCCATATTTTCTCATCTCCACACTGTTTAGAACAGCTTCTTAACCGCTCCCATCATTATCTGCGCCATCTGGGCGCTTACCGGTGAAATCTCCATGCCGACGGTGAGCATATCCTCTCCCGTCCGGGAAAGTCCGTCCAGCTTAATGTGAATATTGGGGTCGGAGGTATCAAAAACATAACACTCGCTTTTTATAGTTTTCCCGTTGGTCTCCACATACTTTTTATGGAGGGGAACGGGAATCTGATTCAGGGAAAGCTCCGTAATTCGCACCATGCAGGGACGGTCGGCGGGGTCTACCCTGATTGCGGTCACATTACTGTCCACCGGTATTTCTGCAAAAATCTTACCCTCCTCCACATAGACGTCCGGCATATAAAAAGACGCGTCCTCCCGGAAGCCTTTTCCATAGTCAAGGTAGACCTGTATTCTCTCATCCAGTATTTTTTTCAGATGACGCTCCATCAAAAGCTTTGCATCCACGCTGTAGGTCCCCAGAGAAGCTCTGATTTCTCCCATGGACTTCCGCTTTCCTGTCACCAGCTTCTGAAAACGGCTTTCCCTTTCCCTGTATTCCTCCGCTTTCCTTTCAGTGGTATTCAGCCTGTTTAATATAAAATCCAGATTTAATTTATTGCGCTTTTCCTCCTCCAGAACATAACAATATACCGCTCTGAAAGCAATTTCCTCCGGGGCAATGCGTTTCCCCATTGTCCACTCGTAATCAATTACCTTCCACTTATCTCCATCCACCAGTATATTTTCGAAAACCAGGTCATAATCCGTCACCGGTTTATCTTCCCCATAGGAAATCAGTTCGTAGTACTTGTCAAACAAGCGGTGAAAGCCCTCCATATCGTCCCTCGCCAGACAATCGTCAAGCAGTTCCTCCAGCAAAATTCCCTCCTCATAGGGAAATTCCGCATAATCCTTCCCCTCAGGCAGGGAACACGGATTGATTGACAAACCGCTCCCCTCATACCGCTCCTTTAAAAGCTCACAGGAACGCTTCATTCCCCGGATATGCCCTCTCGCCGCCTCGTCACAGGGAATCTTACGCACCACCCTGCCGTTTTCCGTCTCCACAATATCCGTCCGCATGGAAAACTCAGGCGCGCGGTCATTGGAGTACTTCACATAACAGGTTTCCGGCTCCTTTCCAATCACCACAAGATAGGAATTGGAGAACACATCAAAAAGTTTATCCTGCAGAACACTGTCAAATACATACTTTTCATTAAAAAGAAGCATTCTGTCGCGGTCAAAGTTCCGCAGATTATCCGTCAGCTCCCCCATGCCCGGAAGCCGCCGGTCAGAATAAATCACAGTGGGAAATTTGTAATCGGGATAGGGATAATAAAAAGAATAATTCTTTACATCACAGGCCTTCAGAATCTTTTCCAGACCGGTTCGGGTAAAGGTGCGCGCGCTTCCCCCTTCGGGGTAGCCTTCCAGACCACCAAACCAGGTTCCGTCATGGTCCTCTTTACATCCGGCCCAGTACTTTAGTCCGAATTTATTTTCAATGGCAATTACAACACGCCCGTTATCTTTGACATGCCTTAACATAATTTTGAGGAAATCCTCATAGGGAGTTTTCGTCTGGATATAAGACTGGCCGTATTCAAACACGCCTATCATACAGGCAAAATCATAATCTATGTCCAGCTCCGGCTCGATATCGTTAAAATTCCCCACATGAATTTCAATGTTATCCCTGTCCTGATTCCTGTAGGCGTTAATATGGCTCCTCTTAGCGGAAAGGTCCACGCAGGTAACTTTTCCCGCCTTCTGCGAGAGCTTATCCGTAATCACCCCGCATCCCGAACCGATTTCCAGCACCTTATCATTCGGCCCTATGGGAAGCCAGTCAACGATGTTTCCCCGGAGAGGCGATAAATGATACAGAATCGGCCAGCTTTTCCTTTCCTCTATAATAGACGCATATTCCACCTTTGAGGCATTTTTTACAATAGATAAAATCTCGTCCTCAATTTCACCGTCACTGTATAAATCCTTCCCCGGATAATGCTTATAGTTTAGAGTTACCCTGCCTATCTGCTCAGGAAGCCTCCGCATCAATTCTTCTTCCCGCAGATGGACAGGTTTTGGCCTGACATCTTCCCTGCTCATGAAACGCCCCCCTTCTGACGCGCCGGTTTCTCGTCCTTAACCGTAACTTCCGAATTCGTATCATAATACCCTACCGTATTTTTATCTGAAATCACTGTGAGGTCCATCACATCATACAGCCTGTGGTACACTTGGAAATCCTCATTTTCGTACCCTGTCACGCCAAGGGAAAGCAGATATTCCCCGCCCTGCAAATCAATTCTCTGGGTAAACGTGATATGCTTCACGCTTCCCGCCTGCACCGGCAAAAGAAATGCCTTTTCCACCATGGTATTGGTGCCTGTAATCTCCACGCCCTTGATATTTTTGATGGTAAAGGCAAAAATCGGCTCCTGAATATCCTCCATGAAACGTACAACCATATGTATGCTGCATTTCTGTCCCTTGATGACGGCGCTGCTGCTTCTCCCCTTTTCATCACAGATATAATATTCTTCAATAACGGCCGCTTTGGTTCCATACTCCAAAAGCTCGGGATTCTTCAGGACGCTTTCTCCCCGGCCCGGGTTCTCCCCATTGCCGGAACGCTTTGAGCCTCCTGCCTTCCCCGGTTTTCCGGAAACCTCTGTTTGTCCCGCTCTCCCCTGTCCGGAAGCCGCCGCCCGGATGTCCTTATCCTCCAAAAGATTCTCTTCCTTTTCATCAGACGCAGGATACTGGCCCACCAGCACCTGCTTGTAGGCGTCAATCATCTCCCGGGGGCTTCCCTCCCCCAGCCTCGTTCCCTGATTTAAGAGAATCACCCTGTCGCAGTATTTGCTGATGCTGCTCAGGTCATGGCTTACAAATACGATGGTTTTTCCCATCTTTTTGAATTCTTCAAATTTATGATAGCATTTTGCCTGAAAAAAAACGTCCCCCACAGACAAAGCCTCGTCTACAATCAGAATTTCCGGGTCAATGTTAATCGCCACGGCAAAAGCCAGCCGCACGAACATGCCGCTGGAATAAGTCTTTACCGGCTGATAAACATAATCCCCGATATCCGCAAAATTCAGTATCTCGTCAAGCCTTTCGTCAATTTCCTTTTTAGAAAAGCCAATCATGGTGCCGTTTAAATAAACGTTTTCAATTCCGTTGTACTCCATATTAAATCCGGCCCCTAACTCAAGCAGCGCCGAAATCCGCCCGTTTACTGTCACCTTACCCTTTGTAGGGTTCAGCACGCCGGTGATAATCTTGAGAATCGTGGATTTTCCTGAACCGTTGGTTCCGATAATCCCCACCGTTTCCCCCTGATAAATGACAGCGTCCACGCCTTTTAACGCATAATGCTCCTTGTAGCGCTTTCTTCTCGAAAGGCCGAGCGCTTCCTTCAATCTGTCCGAGGGCTTGTCATACAGCTTATATGCTTTTTCCAGATTCTCCACCTTTATGGCAATTTTCTTATCTTCCATATAAAATAACTCCCGTTATGTCACAGTGCCGTCTCTTATAAAACATCGGCGAAATGCACCTTAAGCCGCTTAAAAATAAGGGAACCCACACAAAACAGCGTCACCGTAAAAATCCAGAAATATGTGGAGGAATAAAAATGCTCAAAAAACCACTCGTCGCCGTAAATCGCGTTCCGGTAGCCGTTTACAATATAAACCAGCGGATTGAGCTTGAACAGCGTAATAACATTATCGTCGTTTATCATTGTAATATTCCACAAAATCGGCGTCACCCACATTCCCACCTGAAGTCCGATATTGATAATCTGCGCCAGGTCCCTGAAAAACACCACCACCGCACAGGTGCAATAGCTCATGGCAAGCACTAAAATAAACAGGCAAAAGCTGTAATAAACCACCTGCAGCGTATATACCGTGGGATAATAACCGTAAAAAGCCGCCACCAACAGAAGCACCGCCACAAAAAACACGTGAATAAATGTAGCGGCAATCAGCTTGATAATCGGAAGAATACTGATGTTGAAAACCACTTTTTTTACAAGATAGCTGTACTCCAAAAGCGCGTTGGTGCCGTTGGTAATGGCCTCCGAAAAATAAAACCAGGGAACCAGTCCCGCCGTCAGGTGCAGCACATAGGGCACCTCCACTCCGCTTGCCACCATCTGGGCTCTGGTCTGGAACACCTTGTCAAATACAATCCAGTACATCAGAACCGTCACAACCGGCTGTACCAGCGCCCACAAAAATCCCAGATAGGAGCCTGCGTAACGCTTTTTAAAATCATTCTTTGCAAGCTTCCATATGAGCCTTCTGCTCTGAAACAGCTCTCTGGGGATGATAAACATCCTGTCATAGTAAAGCCCGAAAATAATGCATGCCAAAGTAAGCAGCGCGCAGGCGCACCACTTCTTTAAATTTTCCGTGTGCTGGTCAGGCGCCAGCGGATTATTATGGGCAAGCACCATGACGGCAACTATCAGGCAGATTCCATAAAAAACGCCAATCCCCACAGGCTTTGGCAGCCTGGACAAATCAAACCGCTTCTTTGCTTTTTCCTTACTTTCCATGTTTCTTATCCAGTCTTTCCGCATGTCAAGGTCCGTTCTGCGGACATCAACCTCTGCTTTCCGTATATTCCCTGATGCCGCCCCATTTTTTATCCTTCTCGGACATAATCAGAGCCTCGCCGCTTAGCGGCCATTCCACTCCGATATCAGGGTCGTCGTATTTAATTCCGCCTTCATCTCCCGGGTGGTAAAAGTCCGTACACTTGTAGGCAAATTCCGCATAATCTGAAAGTACCAGAAACCCATGGGCAAAATTTTTCGGTATAAAAAACTGCTTCTTATTCTCAGCGGACAGCAGAACGCCGAACCACTTTCCATAGGTAGACGAATCCGGCCGCAAATCCACCGCCACATCAAAAACCTCCCCGGCCAGCACTCTCACCAGCTTGTCCTGAGGATGATTGATTTGAAAGTGAAGTCCCCGGAGCACGTTTTTCACAGAGGACGACTGGTTGTCCTGCACAAAAACCTGGTCAATCCCGGCCTCCTTATAATCGTTATAATTATAGGTTTCCACAAAATATCCCCGCTCATCCCCGAAAACCGTGGGGGTAATCACTTTCAGCCCTTCTATTTCACACGTTTCCACTGTTATCTTTCCCATGAATGTAATCTCCCTGTAAAATACCTGTATTATATTGAATATTTTGCACCGAACGGCATCTGCTTCTTTTTAGCCACAGAAATCAATTTTCAGATTCCGGAAAAATGCATGTACTGTCGGAGAGGATGCCAGCACAGAAATATTTCTTAAGGAGTCCTTATAAAAACGTCGATGCTTAGCGAGGTTACGAGCTGCTATGCAGCTCGCGAGCTTAGCAGCCGTTACGTTTTTATAGAGCGAGAGCGTGACGACGAAGAAATATTTCTGTGCTGGCATCCTCCCTGACTTCACATACTCTCACCGGAATCTGCAAATTGATTTCCGTGCTTTTTAGCGGCGTCCACTGTTACAGCCCGTCCGCCACGTCCTTCATGTATTTTCCGTAATTGGTTTTCATCAAAGGCTCCGCCAGATTCAAAAGCTGTTCCCTGCTGATAAAGCCTCTCTTGTAGGCAATCTCTTCAATACAGGACACATAAAGTCCCTGACGCTTCTGAACCGCCGAAACATAATCCGCCGCGTCCAGCAGGGAATCGTGGTTTCCGGTATCCAGCCATGCAAAACCTCTCCCCAGCGTTTCCACATACAGCGTCCCTCTCTTTAAATATTCATTGTTAATGCTGGTGATTTCGATTTCTCCTCTGGCGGAGGGCTTTACGTTTGCCGCGATTTCCACCACGTCATTGTCATAGAAGTAAAGCCCGGGCACCGCATAATTACTCTTTGGTTTCTCCGGTTTTTCCTCTATGGAAAGCGCCTTACCGTTGTCGTCGAACTCCACGACGCCGTACTCCCTGGGGTCTCTCACATAATATCCGAAAATGGTTGCGCCCTTTTCCCTTGACGCCACCTCCCGCAGAACCCTCGAAAAGCTCTGCCCGTAAAAAATATTGTCGCCAAGCACCAGCGCCACTCTGTCTTTGCCGATAAAATCCGCTCCGATGATAAAAGCTTCCGCCAGCCCCCGGGGCTGTTCCTGAACAGCATAGGAAAATTTCATGCCAAGCTGGCTTCCATCCCCTAAAAGTTCCTCAAACACCGGCAAATCCCTGGGTGTGGAAATGATAAGCACTTCCCTGATTCCCGCCAGCATAAGCGTTGAAAGCGGGTAGTAAATCATCGGCTTGTCATAAACCGGCATAATCTGCTTGCTGATTGCCTTGGTGAGCGGATACAGTCTGGTTCCCGCCCCTCCGGCTAAGATAATTCCCTTCAAAATAATACCTCCGACCTTGCTTTTTTGCATGTGTCCAGTTTACACTTCCTTATTTTTCGTACATGTCTTCGTAGTATTTCTGGTAGTCGCCGCTGGTCACATTTTTCATCCATTCCTCGTTCTCAAAAAACCATGCGATGGTGCGTTTAATCCCTTCCTTAAACATGGTTTCCGGCTCCCATCCAATCTCCGCACGGATTTTGTCGGGCGCAATGGCATAGCGTCTGTCATGGCCCTTTCTGTCCTCCACGTAAGTGATTAAATCCCCGCTTATAACTTTCTTTCTGGGGTCGCTATCCGGCAGCATTTCCTTTAAAGTGTCCAGAATGATATGGATAATCTCAATATTCTGCTTCTCGTTGTGGCCGCCTACGTTATAAGTTTCAAACAGCTTTCCCTTCTCCTGCACCATATCGATAGCCTTGGCGTGGTCCTCCACGTAAAGCCAGTCGCGGACGTTTTTGCCGTCCCCGTAAACAGGCAGCTTTTTGCCTGAAAGGGCATTGTTGATAATCAGCGGAATCAGCTTTTCCGGGAACTGATAGGGGCCGTAATTGTTGGAGCAGTTGGTGATATTGGCCGGAAATTTGTAGGTGTCCATGTATGCCTTCACCAGCATGTCCGAGCCTGCCTTGCTCGCAGAATAGGGACTGCGGGGCGCATAGGGCGTCGTCTCGTAAAAATAGCCGCCGTCATCCGGCAGGGAGCCGTACACCTCGTCCGTTGACACATGGAGGAACTTTTTATCCGGCTTGTAGGTTCCGTCAGGATTCTCCCATGCCGCCTTTGCACAGTTAAGCATCACCGCCGTGCCAAGAACATTGGTTTTCACAAACACCTCCGGGGTTTTGATACTCCTGTCCACATGGCTTTCCGCCGCAAAATGCACCACCCTGTCAATGTCATTTTCCTCAAAAATCCGGGAAATTGCCTCCTTATCACAGATATCCGCTTTGATAAAGGTATAGTTGTCACGCCCCTCCACTTCCCTTAAGTTTTCAAGGTTGCCCGCGTAGGTAAGGGCGTCCACGTTGATAATGCGGATTTCATTGCCGTACTTTTTAAATATATAGTGAATATAATTCGAGCCGATGAAACCGGCGCCTCCTGTTACCAAGTAAGTTCTCATATTGTCCTCCATTCCAGTCCCGCGGAAGTTCTTCTGCGCACCTTTGTCCGGAAGGGGTCCGGCTGCTTACACATCCTGAAATCCTTCCGTGCGTTTCTGTGCTTCCGCTGTTTTGCATATTATTTTCAGTATCCCATATAACTGATGTTCATGTCAACATCTGTGCTGATTCCCGAGATTCTTCCCTTGGAAGAATACTGCCACATATCGTATTTCGTCCTGTTGTAGCTGGGCGCGGCGGCATACTGCGCCAGCCATATCTTATAGCCTGTCAGGCTGGGCGTGTCTATGTGAGTGGTAAACCATGTTTTATTTGCATAAATACCCGCTTTATAGCCCGAGTTCTGGACGGTCTGGCAGAAAGCCTTGCACACCGCCGTTCGGGTTGCCGCGTTAATGCCGTCCCCTCTGCCGCCGTTGCTTGACTCTACGTCAAGGAATACCGGGTAGGAAATATTATATCCCTTGATAAGCCCTACCGCCATGGAAGCTTCCTCCACCGCCTCCACCTCGTTTACTGCCTGCGTGAAGAAGTATACCCCCACTTTCAGCCCGGCCTTTGTTGCCCCCTGAATATTGCTCCGAAACATAGGGTCCTCAATCAGCGCGCCCGTGGAAGAACCGCGGTAACCACAGCGGATAATCACAAAGGAAACGCCGCTGCTTTTTACTGCGTTCCAGTCAATACTGCCGTTCCACTTGGAAACGTCGATTCCCAGATGGCCGGAACCGGTGTTGAGAGAACCGTCGCTGTTAAAATTGTATTTTGCTCCCTGAATTACCTGCTCGCCGGTTACAGGATTTCCGTTCTTGTCAAAGAAATAGGTTTTTCCCTCTATCTCCTGCCAGCCGGTATATTTGTATTTTCCCGTGGTTTTGCTGACCTTGCGGTAAAACTCTTTTGTCTTATAATAATCCGCATATTTCGCTTCCCTGAACTTTCCGTCGGCTTCCTTAACATACAGTATTTCCCCGTCGGTGGACTTTAATGTCGTTTTCGTATCCGTTTTTGCACTGTTCGGCGTGGCTGACGGAGTTGCGGATGGGGCTGCCGTCGGGGTCACACTCGGCTTTGCTGAAGGCGTAGCTGACGGCTTTGCTGTGGGCGATGCCGTAGCTGCTGACGTGGGAGTTGCCGTTGGCGCTGACGTGGGCGGCGCTGATGGCTTTTCCGTGGGTACAGGCTCCTGTGTCGGGTCTGGCGTCGGGTCAGGTTTTTCCGTCGGGTCAGGGTCTGATGTCGGGTCGGGGTTTTCCGGTTGCTCCGGCTCCGGGGTTTTCACCGGCTCCGGCGTACTGTCTTCGCCGTTATTTCCATTATTATCATTTCCGTCTCCTGTATCAGTACCGTCAGGATTATCCTCGTCCGGCGTCCTTGCGTTCATCCCGGCCAGCAGCCGGAACTCCGCCGATGCCTTCTTTTCCGGGTCGGCAATCTTATCCTCCCCTATCTTTTCGTAGCTTTCCTCCGTCTGCTCCGTGCCCTCGATAATTGTTTTAGTGGATTCCACCCACTCCACGGTATCCTTATTCGCGGACTCTACCACCGTCTGGTTCACCTTGGTATCCTCCGCCGCCGCATTTACCTGGGACTCCGTCTTTACCTCGTCGGAAACGTCCACCTTTTTATACTCAATGGAATCTCTTACCGTAATTGCAATGGTTTCGCCGGAAATGCCGTACTCATCGTCGGACGCCGGCGATGTGATTTTCACCTTATATTTGCCGGGCGCGATATCCTTTTCATAAATAATGCCGTCCTTGTCTTCGTCCTTCTTGGAATAAGTATCGCCCGACGGCTTTTGGATTTCCACCTCAAAGGCAATTCCTGACACAAGCTTGCCGGATTTCTTCTCAACGAACTTAATTTTCAAATCCTTTTGAATGGAGGTCAGATTGAGAAGAACCTCTTTCTTTCCGTTTTCATCTTCTTCGTCCGATTCCCCGCCTTCACCATCTTCTTCCTCTATGTCCGCTGCCGCCATTCTGGATGCCTGCGCGTCTGCAATTGCCAAGAGGCCGCTCTGCCCGATAATACTGATGGATTCCATTCCCTCTCCCACCTCGGCAAATGCCTCTATCTGCGCCTTATTACTTCTGGCGCCCATATACAGCGTACCTGTCACTATCGCCAGCACAAGCACCGCCACGCCGGTAAGCGCCACTACATAGTCAACTGTGGATAAATTGGTGATTTTATAGAGAACTCTTTTTATGCCGGATTCAGGAGCATCTTCGTCGTCCTCATCATAATCTTCATAATAATCGTCCTCATAATACTCGTCGTCTTCGTACTCTTCCTCATCCTCGGCGTACTCGTCGTCTTCGTACTCGTATTCTTCCTCGGCGTACTCGTCGTCTTCGTACTCTTCCTCATCCCCGGCGTACTCGTCGTCTTCGTACTCGTATTCTTCCTCGGCGTACTCGTCGTCTTC
>CAMSTM010000010.1 GCA_947063675.1 uncultured Lachnospiraceae bacterium
GAAGTAATGACACTGTTTAATGTCGAGCCGATAGAGAGTAATGCAGATGAGGTGACAAACTATAAATAGTCAAGAGGTTTGTGAAAAAAATTGAATTAATAAAAATGGGTAACTTTAACAGACCATCTGAATACACCGTATTTCAGATGGGCCCAAGTTTCCTTATGTAAGCTGCTATCTGAGCTTTTGTGCGTTAAAGTCTATCCCCTGCTTCTCCAATGCGTAGATGACTCTGACAAGCTTTTTGGCAACGTGGGTGATAGCAACCCTGTGTGGTTTGCCTTCCGCACGCTTCTTGGCATAATAGGCTGCGAATGTCATGTCGAAACGGATCAGGGGAAGGCAGCAGTTAATGAGGACATATCGAAGCTGTGAAGAGCCATGCTTTACCATCCGCCCTTTATGTGATTCTGTTCCTGAATCATTTATGCCGGGTTCTATGCCGGCAAATGCGAGCATCTGTGCCGGGGATGAAAAGTTTGATATATCGCCGTATTCGGAATAAATAACGGCGGCGGATATAGTGCCAATGCCCGGAACGGACATATAGTGGGGATGTACTTCCCTGATTAGCCGGTTGATTTCTTCTTCAAGTATACAAATCTCTTTAACAAGAGATTTGTATAGCGTAAGCAGGCTGTTGAGTTCTGTGTCAAAGATGGAGTTATTCACACCCACCGTATTGGCGGCCAGTTCTTTGAGCCGCAGGAACTGCTGGGGAGAAAACTTTCCTCTGGAAAGGGAGCGGAGTTTGTCGTAAGAAGCAGAATCCATGCGGGACATCCTTTCAGCCGAGCCATAGGTTTCAAGGAGATAGAGGGCTGTTTTAGACAGGCGTTCATGGAAGAACGGTTTAAATTCCGGGAAGGTATGATCCAGAACATTTGTTATCTTCACAAGATAGAAGGAGCGCTGCCGGACCAGCTTGTCCCTCAAGCGTGTTAGTGACTTTAAGGAATAAGCATGGTAAAATCCTTTTGAATGGGGTTTGTATTCAACAGTCATTAACCAGTGTGCGATGGACGCACAGTCAACAGAGTCGGTTTTGGTACGTCTGAGAGAAGTGGACTTTTTGTATTCCTTGATGAGGACTGGATTGATTTCCATGAAGCTGTGGTGGGCGTTCTCAAGGAAAAGTTCCAGATTGAGGGCATAATGGGCTGTAGATTCAAACCCTATTCTTATGTCCTCGGGGCTGGAGAGGGAACTGAGGGCAGAAAGGAACTGTTCAAAGCCCTGCAGATCATTTTTGAATGTGAACTTTGAAACAACTTTTTGGTCGGCTGCTGACAGAATGCAGCAATCATGTTTGTACTTGGAAATATCAATTCCAACAAAGTACAGAGACATAGGTAATACCTCCTGAATAAAATTTGTGGCACTGTTGTCTTCCACAGGGAATCCGGCTGTGTAATCACGTAAATAGAAACGTCTAAAGAACCGAAGGTTCTGTGCGTTAACAAACTGATCAACAGTAATAGACGAAAAGCTGTGGTCTGAGTCACCTCGGAACAGTCAAAGCCGTAATAAAATAGATACAGATCCACAGTGCCTAAATAAATATATCAGATAGAGATTGAATTACCCAGAAGAAACTGGGAGAAAGGAAAATCCAATCATTTCCTAACATGATTGGATTATACGTGAGAGATGATGTTGAAAGAATATTGGGATGAAATTGAAGGGATTGGCAAAATGTATATGGAGAATGAACTGGTAGTCGGAGTAGAGACGGTTTTATTTGCGTGCATAAATGATGAAGGACGCTGGCTGTTTATGACTTATGATTCGGCTGAGGGTGATTATGTTTTCTGCAAAATAGAGGAAAATACTTTGGTGCAGATGCTAAATAACGAAATCACAATGGAAGAGGCATATAGAAAAGCCGGATATATTGGAGAGACTTTTATTGATGAAGAAGGAAAAATGAGATTTGACAGGTATGAGACAGTTTCTTTTAGTAGTGAAAGATTACCAAATGAAGGAGCTTATTATGATATCAAGTCAGAGTATATAAATCAATATATTTGTGAATTGCAGCGATATTGTGAGAGCAGATATGAAGTTATTGATTATTCCTATGGTGAGGATTCTCTTGGTGATATATCATTGAACATAACTAGTGCTATTTTAAATGAAGTAGTAATGAACTGGTATATGTCTTCTTTTATTTGTGGAGGCTGTCCAACTACGAATTACATAGGAACTGATTACATGGAAACCGAAAATACAGTAGAAGAACTTTTTAAAATAATGATGCCAATCGAATTTGATGTAGATAATGGAAACGGGTATTTCAATGATACTGTGAACATGGCGGCGTGAGGAAGAGGATGAAAGATATCAAAAAGAGCAGTTTCCAGTTTTCAAATCCGGAGACGAAGGAATTGGTTTTCAGGAAGAATCAAGATTTTGATAAGGAAAAGTATAAAGGACTGCCGATTTCGTATAACATTGAGTCTTCTGAAATTGAGGGCAATAGTGCAGAACTGAGCTTAATTGTGGAAATTGGAATGGAGGGTCAGGAGACACCCTTTTATCTTAAGATGACAATTTCTTCTGGATTTTCATGGGAAGAAGATGCGGAAAATATTTCAAAGAAACTGTTAAAACAGAATGCAGTTACGCTTCTCATGGGATATGCAAGACCCCTGATAGCTCATTTGACAGTAGATGCCGGTTACAAGCCTTTAAATTTGCCTTTTGTGGATTTAAGAGAAGATATCAAGAATATGGAAGAATAGTTAATGGGGGAACGACAAACGCATGAATGTCGGATATGTTCCAACCTCTGAAATACAGGCTTTTAAATTTCATCAGTTTTTCTATAAATTGGACCGGTGCAAAACTTATATTGAACCGCTTCCTTCTCAATGACATTTTTGTCCCTCGTATTTCTATCACTTTCAGCATCCTCAGGCACCACTTCCGGATGACGTTCTGATTCTGCGCCGCTGTCTTATCCAGTGCGGTTATTCGTATCTTCCCTAAATGTCACGTCCAGATGCCAGTACATGCCCTCCGCCGACCAGTGCCCTCTTACTGCCCGGCTGAACAGTTCAATATCTTCTCCAAGGCTGCTGATATAATATCTGTATTCTTCTTTCCCTTCTTTTCCTTTCCGGAGGGTCTTCTTTTCCATCCTTATGCTCCTTGGCCCTTTCCAATTTCCTCTCTGGTACATCCGCTCACATCCCCTCTGGTAATACTCTCTTATCTCTGTCTGTCCATGTGCCTTCTCTACGGTCTTCTTATCGGGTATCCTCTATAATTTCCATCCATTCCAGTAACTGCTCCATATCCATATCTCCGTTTTTATTTTCATTATAACGGAGAACAGGGCTTTTGTTTACAATTTATTTACTCATGCGTTTGTCGTGTTCTGACACATCAACAGGAGACCATAATGCAAAGTAAGGGGTCATATACAATCCCAAAGGAGACAATATTTGCATAATGTAACAAGATGAATATTGTTACATTATGCAAAAAATGGAATATATGTTAAAAAGTATTATAAAATCAAAATAATAAAATAGATTTTAAGCATTTTGTTCAAAAAATAGGTTGACATTAATGAAAATACAATGTATACTGAATGTAACATAAAGAAAAAACGTTGAAAAATGTAACAAAATGAAACAAAGGAGGGCGAAAAATGAAAATCGAAGGAACATAAGGCGAATTATCTATTTCCTGACAGGAAATAGATACATATGGTATAATTAGTCAAAATATTTTTGACAAAGGAAGTAAATATTATGGCTAATATTCGTGAAGTGGCGCAAAGAGCAAATGTGTCAGTGGCAACGGTTTCCAGGGTATTGAATCAAAATGGAAAGGTAAAAGAAAAAACAAGGAATCATGTGCTGGCAGTACTTGAGGAAATGGGATATACGCGGGAACAAAAACAGGATGTCCGGGAAGAAAAAAAATTAAAGCGTATTCTGGTTTTGCTTCCAGATATAGCCAATCCTTTTTACTCTATAATTGCGCAGGGAATCTGCGGGGCAGCCCGTAAAAAAGATTATTTACTGATGCTTTGTACTACAGAAAGAAATTATGATGTTGAAAATCATTACATTGATATGCTTCGCAGCGGAATGGCGGATGGAGCGATAATAATTACACCGATAATGAGCGGAAGCGAATTGGAGAAGCTGTATGCTGAGAAAAATATTGTCAGGTGCTGTGAATATGAAGAAGATATAAATACGGTTTCTCATGTTTCCATTGACAACTACACGGCCGGGGTGGATGCCGTCCAGCATTTAATCAATATCGGGCATAAAAAGATAGCTATGATTAGCTGTGATAACGGATTTTTATCTACAGCACAGAGAGAAAATGCTTATAAAGATACTTTGAGGAAAAACAGGATTGAGTTTAAATCACAGTATCTTACAAAGATGGAAAGTGATTATGGCTATCGAACCGGAATCCGTTCCATGAATTATTTGCTTAATTTGAAAGAACCTCCGACGGCGGTTTTTGCTGTTTCTGATATTGTGGCAATCGGAGCTATGCAGGCAATACAGAAAGCAGGGCTGTTGATTCCTGATGATATTGCGGTGATGGGATTTGATGATTTGGACGTGGCGTCTTTATACAATCCGCCTCTTACAACGATTTATCAGCCTAAAGAAGATATCGGGAGGCTGGCTATGGAATTGCTGGACAAAAAGATTAACGGGATTGACACGGGGTATGAAAGCATATTTCTGGAACATGAACTACGGATTAGAAAATCAACAGTGAAGTAAATATAGTACAAAGTAAGAAAGGAGGGACATGATTAATATCGGTGTTATTGGCTGCGGAAAGATTGCTCAGGTAAGGCATTTGCCCGAATATGCGAGTCATCCGTCAGTCAGAATATCAGGGGTTTGCGATGCGGAAAAAGGCCGGGCCGTTGAGGTTGCAGAAAGATATCATACAAAAGCATATGCGTCTTATGAGGATATGTTAACAGATGAAAATGTGGATGCGGTCAGCATCTGCACTGCAAACCATTCACACTGTGAAATTACTTTGAAAGCTCTGGAGGCAGGAAAACACGTTTTGTGTGAAAAACCAATGGCCGTTACATATGCAGAGTGTAAGGAAATGGTGGAAACGGCGAAGCGTACAGGGCGTTTTTTGATGATAGGACATAACCAGCGGCTGGCAAAAGCACACATAAAAGCAAAAGAGCTGGTGGAAAAAGGAGAAATTGGAAGAATTATTACTTTTAAGAGTACTTTCGGGCATTCAGGACCGGAAAACTGGGCGGTTGATAAAAATAATATCTGGTTTTTCAATAAATCGGCGGCTTCTTTTGGGGCGATGGCTGACCTGGGAGTTCATAAAACAGATTTAATCCAGTTTCTTTTGTCAGACAGAATTAAGGAAGTATTGGCCGTAACAGGTACTTTGGATAAAAAGGATAATCAGGGTAATGCTATAGGCGTGGATGATAATGCCATTTGTATCTATAAGCTGGAAAGCGGAATTATAGGTAATATAAATGTGAGCTGGTCCTATTATGGAGAAGAAGATAATTCCACTATTTTATATGGTACGAAAGGATGTATGAGAATCTATGACAATCCGGATTATTCTATTGTAATTGAAAAAGGAAACGGACAAAAAACTCTTTATGCAATTGACAAAATACAGACAAACGACAGGCAGGATAATTCAGGGGTGATTGATTGCTGGGTGTCATGTCTGGAAAATAAGATTCCCCCGGAAATTTCCGGTGAAGAGGCATTTTATACAATGAAAGCGGTTTTCGCCGCTTTGGAATCGGCCAGGACAGGACACATAATTTCAGTAGATGGATTGGAGGTATAGAGGATGAAGAAGGTTATCGGTCTTATATTGACATTGGCATTGACGACAGGAATGCTGGCAGGATGCGGAAGCAGTAAAGGAAATACCGGTGGAGAAAGTGCGGATATAAGTGAGAATGTTTCGGGAGGAACTGACGCAGTAGGAGAAGAGGAGCAGGAAGCATCAGGAGAAAAGAAGAAGCTTATCTGGTTCACGGAGCAAATGGACGATTCGCAATATGCAAAATGGATGAAATATGTTGTTACCCCGTTTAATGAGTCACATCCTGACATTGAAGTTGAAATATCCGCAACTGCAGATTATGAACAGGTACTTAAAGTCCAGCTGGCAGCGAACGGCGGACCTGACATCTGTAATATGGGCGGCCCGTCCATAACCAGCGAATATGTTGACGGAAATAAAATCCTGGATTTGACGGAGTATGTACAAAATTCAGGATTGGATAAGAAGGTATTCAAGTGGGCTTTGGATTCCTGCAAGGTAGACGGAAAAATATACTCGGTTCCCAATTCCTATGAAGCGCTTATGCTTTGGTATAACAAGGATATGTTTGAGGCAAACGGATGGAACGTACCGGAAACATATGAAGATTTAAAGTCGGTATGCGAGGATGCGCAGAGCAGGGGGATTATTCCGATTGCATTCGGTACGTCAGACTTTAAGGCAATTAACGAGCAATTTGTCGGTGTGGCTCTTTGTGCTTATGCAGGGCGCGAAAACGTGAAGAAAGCTTTAAACGGTGAGATGAAGTGGACGGAACCTGTTTTTCAGGAATCAATTACGACTCTGAATGATATGTGGCAGGCAGGCTGGATAAATGACAAAAAATCCCATGCAATTTCTCAGGATGACGGATATTCATTGTTCTACAACCAGAGCGCTGCTATGGCGATGACCGGCACATGGAGTCTGGGCACATTTGCGGAACAGATTCAGGACTTTGAATATGGTGCAGTTGCATTTCCTTCATTAAAGGACGGTGTTCCGCCGACATTGTGTATGGGAGCGGGAGGCGTAATTGCAATCAATGCCAATACAAAATATCCGGATGAATGTTTTGAATTTATTAATTTCCTGTTTAATAATGATGAGCTCCAGGCACAGGCAGTAAGCGACGGGCTTCAACCGCTGCCCTACGATATGGACGAGTCTCTCTATTCGGCGGATATGAACGAAGTCGACAAGGAAGTTCTTTCTACCCTGGAGAATTCTCAGAATAATCTGGACTCGGCAGGCTTTGTAATGTGGACATACTGGCCGGCTGAGACAAGGCAGTACATGATGGATAATATTGAAAATGTTTATCTTGGCAATTTAACAGTTGAAGACTATCTGGAAAAGACACAAAGCATTTTTGAAAAGGAATTTGAAAGCGGGAAAGTAATTCCGGTATCATAATAAATGCAGTTCAGGGGGCTCGTCTGTGCGTGCCTCCTGATGTTTTTAAAGGAGGTGACTTTAAATGGGAAAAGCAGGAAGGAAATTCAGCACGAGGCGATGGCTGTGTCTGCTCTTTGTATTGCCTGCATTTCTTTATCATGCGGTTGTGGTTATTTTTCCGTCGCTTAAGACGGTGTATTTATCCTTTTTCGATTGGAACGGAATCAGTGAGCCGCGTTTTAACGGATTGCAAAACTATATTGAAATGTTTACGGAAGATACGATTTTGCCGATTGCCTTTAAAAATACAATGATATGGACGCTTATATTTATCACAATCCCTGTAATACTGGCTATTTTTGTCGCGGTGTGCGCCTCAAAGGTGAAAAGAACCTCTCTGCAGATGTTTTACCGGACGGTGTATTTTATGCCATATGTTTTATCAGCGTCTATTGCGGGAAAGATATGGTCGAATTTTTACAACCCGTTTTATGGCTTCAACACGCTGTTCGAAAGATTGGGATGGGAAAATCTGTCACAGGTGCTCTGGCTGGGCGACCAGAAAATTGCCCTGTTTGCAGTAGCGTTCGTAAGCAACTGGAGCTGGTGGGGCTTTGTGATGGTTCTTTTTATCTCAGCATTACAGCAGGTAGACCCGGCCTTATATGAATCTGCCAGCATTGACGGAGGAAGTTCCTGGGATTGTTTTCTTCACGTAACGCTGCCGGGAATTGCGCCGACGCTGGTGTTTGTCATATCTTTGAGCCTGATGTGGTCTATTCTGTCCTTTGATTTTGTATGGGTTATGACAATGGGCGGACCGGGGCAGGCAACGGAAATGCTGTCCACCTGGATATATAAAAACGCTTTTGTCAGCTATCGGGCAGGATATGCTAATGCAATTTGTGTTCTTCAAAGCGGTATTGTGCTTCTGGTCTTCTTTGCCAATCAGAAAATCAGGAAAAAAGTGGAGGATATCGGATGAAAAAAGTAAAAAAGACGGTAACAAAAACAGTAATACATTTCATACTTATGTTTCTGGCCTTGTTTCAACTGTTTCCTTTATTTGTACTTTTTTTGAATTCATTAAGGACAGATGTGGAAATTAAAAAATTTCCCATCGGGCTTCCGGCAGCCCCTTCTTTAACCAATTATGTGGAGACATGGATAAAAGGCGGGTATGCGGTGGCTTTCAGAAACAGTATTCTGGTGGGAGGCTGCGTGATAGTAATAGTGCTCTTTGGGGCAAGCCTGGCGGCGTATGGTCTGGCAAAGCTTGATATACCGGGAAAGGCCTTTTTTATCGCATATTTTATGATGGGAATGTCGTTTCCTACGTTTCTGTATATTGTGCCCTTATATTACAATTTCAGTCAGATTGGCCTGGTGAATACCCGATTGAGCGTTATTATTATTTACTCGGCGGGATATATTCCATTTTCCATATTGCTTATCAGGACTTTTCTGGTTGGGATACCTAAGGAGCTGGAGGAAGCAGGAAAAATTGACGGGTGCGGTGAAATCGGCGTATTTCTCCATGTAACAGTGCCTTTGCTGAAACCGATTCTGGCTACAGTGTCTCTGATTGTTTTTGTGTGGTGCTGGAATGAGTTTTTGTGGTCGAACACGTTTCTTACCACTGACAGCATACGGACTGTGGCTACGCGGTTTTATAAATTTACATCGGAATGGAGTAAGGACTTGGCAAAAATATATACTGCCGGAGTAATTACACTGGCTCCTATTATTGTACTATATTTAATCTTACAGAAATCGTTTATAGAAGGTCTGACCCAGGGGGCAGTGAAAGGATAGGTGGAAAATGAAAGCAGCGGTTTTAAGAGGTGCGGGACATATGGAAATAGAAGAGGTTTCTATTCCCGAGATAAAGGATAATGAAATGTTGATTCGGATGCTGGTCTGCGGAACCTGCCTGTCGGAATACCCGGACTGGAAAAACGGCGATTCTATGGGACAGATTCTTGGCCATGAGCCGGTGGGAATCGTTGAAAAAACAGGGGCGGGAATCAATAAATTTAAACCCGGAGACAGAGTTACAGGCCTGTTTAGAAATTGTTTTGCCGAATATACAGTATCCACGGAAGATATGGCTCTGCCGGTTCCGGAAAAGCTGACCGATGAAGAAGCAATTGGCGAGCCATGGTCGTGTCTGGTCAGTGGAGCGGACAGAACGACTGTGAATATAGGAGATACGGCAGCCGTTGTGGGATGCGGTTATATGGGGCTTGGATTTATACAGCTTTTACGGTTGAAAGGCGCGGCGAAAATTATAGCAGTTGATGTGAGAGAGGAAAGTCTGGAGCTTGCGAAAAAATACGGGGCTGACGAGGTTTATCTTCCTGACGGGCTCCCAGGCAAATATATTGTGGATGAATGGAATGATGAAATGTTTATCCGCGGGGTGGATGTTGTGGCGGAAGTTACAGGCGGAGCAGCCGGTCTGGAGCTGGCGGGGAAAATGGTAAGACCCCATGGCGTGCTTTCGGTGGTCGGATTTCATCAGAGTGGAGGAAGACGCGAGATTGACATGAAGCTGTGGAACTGGAAGGCAATTACGGTGATTAACGCCCATGAACGCCGAAGCTGGAGACAGATGGAATTTATGCGCCAAGCTCTTGCAATGTTTGAAAATCATAAAATTGATGTGAAGCCGATGATGAAACATGAATATGCCCTTTCAGAAATCAACAGGGCTTTCCGGGAAATGAAAGAGAAGCCGGAAGGATATATTAAGGGATATATAAGGATAGGAAAATAATTTACAATTATGGAGGAAACAGAATATGAAGCTTGGCGTTATGACAGTGCTTTTGGGAAATATGACATTGAAGGAAACATTGAGTTATCTGAAAAGCTTAGGCGTGCAGCAGGTGGAAATCGGGTGCGGGGGAACTCCCGGCACATCCCATGCAGACGCGGTGGAATTTATGGAAAATCCGGTATTGCTTCGGGAATTTAAAGAAACAATAGCGGAGTCAGGACTTAGTGTGGCGGCGCTTGCCTGTCATGGGAATCCGGTACACCCGAATAAGAAAATTGCGGATGGGTATCACAGGCAGTTTGAGGCGGCAATCTGTCTGGCAGAGGAAATCTCAGTTAATACAGTTATTGGATTTTCCGGCTGCCCCGGAGACTGTGAGAAATCAGAATATCCTAATTGGGTTGTGGCTACATGGCCCGATGACTTTCAGAAAATTAAAGAGTGGCAGTGGAATGAAAAGCTGATTCCTTACTGGAAAAGAGAGGCAGAGTTTGCGAAAAGCCACCATGTGAGCCAGATTGCATTGGAAATGCATCCGGGATTTAACGTATATAATCCCGAAACGTTATTAAGGCTGCGTGATGCTGTGGGAGATGTGATTGGAGCCAATTTTGACCCGTCCCATTTATTCTGGCAGGGAATTGACCCGGTTGCAGCCATAAGAGCGCTGGAGGGAGCCATTTATCATTTTCATGCAAAAGACACGGCCATAGATACTTATAACTGCAACGTTAACGGTGTGCTTGATACGAAAAAATTCAGTCAGGTAAAAGAGAGAAGCTGGATATTCCGAACCGTTGGCTACGGACACGGCGAAGAGGTATGGAGAAACATATTCAGCGAATTAAGGCGTGTGGGGTATACCGGAGTGATTTCCATTGAACACGAAGACGGTCTCATGACGATTAAAGAGGGGCTGGAAAAAGCAATTGAGTTCCTAAAAGCCAATATGATTTTTGAAGATGAAAAAACGGAAATGTATTGGGCATAATCAACGACTTGTATTGGAAAGCCAGATTACCACTTGCCAATAACCGGAAGAAAGGGTAAACTAAAATCAACAAAAGAGTAAACTACGGCAAAGCGGAAAGGCGGACAATAAATTATGAATAAAAATGTTTTTCACAAGCTTTCTTATGGAGTGTATGTGGTAAGCACATGGGACAATGGCAGGCCTACGGGGTGTACGGCGAACAGCGCCATGCAGATTACCTCGACGCCGGCTACCATTGCGGTCAGCATTAATCATGACAATTACACAAATAAGTGCATCAATGAGACCGGGAAATTTGCAATTTCCATTATGGCGGAGGACTCAACCCCTTCTATAATAGGAACATTCGGCTTCAGGTCGGGGAAAGATAACGACAAGTTTGCCGAGGTGGAATATCAGGTGAGAGATTATCTTCCGGTGGTTTCCGATGCCTGCGGCTATATTGTCTGCGATGTGATTGACAGGATGGAAACAGCGACCCATACGGTATTCTTAGGCGAGGTAAAGGGAGCGGAGCTTTTTGGCGACAGGGAGGCTATGACCTACAATTATTATCATAAGGTAATCAAGGGAAAGAGCCCTAAGAATGCGCCTACCTATATCGCAGATTAAAGGATTTATCCGAAAATGATGTTGGACATGCAGACGGGGCTTTGTTATCCGGTGTCGGCGTCTGCTGCGGAAAGTGATATTTGTGATGCAAAGAGGGGTGCTGCTTTGAGTATTTCAAAATTCATGCAGCATGCCTCTTTTGGCATGAAGGGAAAAACCAATGGAATCAGAAGAATTACTGAAAAAGCGTTTCAGGGAGCTGGCCCAAAAGTCCTATCAGAATAATCAGTTTACGTTTACAGGATTTTTAAGCCTTGCGGATATGGCCTGTTTTTATGAGCTGGAAAAGGAGCTTTCCTACATTCCCTGCAGGGCATGGGGCGGGAGCGCGCTTTGCGAGCGGGTAATGCTCCGCTTTGGAAGCGAGGAGGAGTTTGGATATGTGGAGGAATTTCCAATCGCATGTATTCAGGCAAGGCCCGCTGCGGAAAAGTTTGCAGATACGCTGACCCACAGAGATTTTCTGGGGGCGCTTATGAACCTGGGGATAGAGAGAAGTACGCTGGGGGATATTTTTCTGGCGGACAATGCGGGCTATATTTTCTGTCTGGAAAGTATGGCGGATTTTATTATGGAAAACCTAAGCAAGGTGAAGCACACTCTGGTTTTGTGCAGCAGAGCGGAGCGCGTGCCCGAACTGACAGACAGGGACAGGCAGGAGATAACCATCCAGATTTCATCGGAACGTGTGGACGGGGTGGTGGCGAAGGTGTACAGGCTGTCCCGGGGAGACGCTGCGGATTGCTTTCGTCAGAAAAAGGTGTTTGTGAACGGCAGACAGTGCGAAAATAACAGTTATCAGTTAAAAAAAGATGATGTGGTGAACGTGAGAGGATTTGGAAAATTTGAATATTCCGGCGGTCAGGGGTTGAGCAGGAAAGGGAAAATAAACGCGGCTGTTATGGTTTACGGGAAATATCAAAGGTAAGGAGAATCGGAAATGCTGTTGGAACAAATGATAGTGCTTTTTCTGCTGATGGGAGTTGGATTCCTTTGTTATAAAAAGTCGCTGATTACAGACGAGATGAGTAAAAAGCTGTCGTCCATTGTTGTGAATGTGGCAAATCCGGCGCTGGTTTTGACGGCGTGTATGGGCGAAGAAAAAATTCGGGGGGAAGAGCTTATCACAACGGTCGTAATCATGGGCGTGATGTACCCGGCGCTCCTGTTGCTGGGGGTGATTCTGCCTAAGATACTTAAGGTTGAAAAGAATGCCCGGGGAACTTACAGCGCTATGACGGTTTTTTCCAATATAGGGTTTATGGGGTTCCCGGTGATTACCGCGCTATATGGAAACGGCGCGCTTCTCTACGCAACTCCCTTTGTCATTATCTATAATGTCCTGATTTACACCTACGGCGTGTCGTCCATCAGAGGAGATAAAAAAACGGAAAGCGGGAAGGGTTCGCTCGCATTTAAGGAATTGTTAAATCCAGGTATGATTTCATGTATAATAACATTAATTATATATTTGCTTGATATGAGAGTGCCCGCTTTTCTGCAGGATGCAGTAACGCATTTGAGTAATCTGACAGCGCCTTTAAGCATGATGATTATTGGCGCGTCCCTTGCGGTAATGGATGTGAAAAGGCTTTTTACGGACGGGAAGCTTATTGCTTTTTCTGTGATTAAGCTGCTGCTCGTCCCCATAGCCGGTATTTTCATTATTGCACGGTTTGTGGAAAATCCGGTAATTCTCGGGGTATGTATGGTAATGCTGGCAACGCCGGTGGGGAGCATGAACGCAATGCTGGCCCAGCAGTATGACGGGGATTACGAGACAGCTTCCAAAGGAGTTGCGCTGACCACGATTCTGTCGGTGGCGACGATGCCCCTGATAGCGGTGCTTATGCTGTAGGCGGCTGCATTAATTTGAATTGACATATTACGACTGCTGTGATAGTCTTTAGATAGGGGGACTATTTCAGTAGTCGTTTTAATGTAAAGAGAACAATCGGAGCAGGGCAGACACAAATTTGAGATTTGAGATTTGGGATTTTGCAGAATGGAGATTAAGATGAAATTATTTGATTCGGAACGAAAGGTAATGGAGGTGCTCTGGCGGGAAGGCGGAATTTCTGCCGGGCAGGTGGTAAAGATTTTAAAGGAAGAAACAGGGTGGAACAAAAACACCACCTATACGGTGATTAAAAAATGTGTGGATAAGGGCGCGGTCAAAAGGGAGGAACCGGGTTTTATCTGCAGACCTTTAATTTCCAGGCAGGAGGTACAGGAATTTGAAACAGAGGAACTGATTGATAAAATGTTTGACGGTTCTAAGGAAAAGTTTTTTGCTGCTTTTTTAGACGGGAAGAAGCTGTCAAATCAGGAGGTTGATTCATTAAAGAGAATGATTGATGATTTAAGCCGGGAAAGGAGACAGGAATGAATTTGATACAGATGAGTGCCGCGGCAGGTGTTTTGATTTTGGGCATTGTTTTGTTCCGCTCTTTGTTTATACACCGGCTGCCCAAGAAAGTGATGATACTGCTCTGGGAAATTGCAATTTTGCGCCTGATGATTCCTTTTTCAGTTCCGTTGCCGATGCCTGCGCCTTTGACAGAAATCAGAAGCCTTATCGTGAGTGAAAATTCCGGGGAGGCTAAAACGGAAACGTACGGTATTTCGGCCGTGACAGGGGAAGAGGCGATTACGCAGGGCGGCCGGGCCGCTTTATATATTGCAGAGAAATCAGAAGCTGGTTTAGGGAAGGCGGCGGCAGTGGTTTATCTGGCTGTAACCGTTATTTTGCTGGCGGGTTCCCTTTTTGTTTATACCAGAGACAGCCGTCTGTTTCGGGAAGGGCTGCCCATGCCGGAGCAGGAGAGGGAAAAATTGCTTGCAATGGAGGGGATAAGGGAAAAAGACGTAAAGGTTTTAGATAAAGTAAGGTTTCAGATTTCTGACCGGACTGCAACACCCGTAACTTATGGCCTGCTTCGTCCTGCAGTGGTTTTTCCCAAAGGGCAGTATTTAAAAGAGGGAAAAGAGGTGAGCTTCTGTCTGCAGCATGAACTGATACATATTATAAATCATGATAATTTAAAAAAGCTGGCAGCGCATTTGGCGCTTTGTATTCACTGGTTTAATCCTCTTGTGTGGGTGATGTATGTTTTGTTTAACCGGGATATGGAGCTTTTGTGTGATGAGACGGTGGTGCAAAGAAATAATGGCTGCAGGCAGGAATATGCGCTTACGCTGTTATCACTGGCCCAATGCAGGAATATGGGATTTCAGACAGGCCTGGGATTCGGGAAAAATGCGGTAAAAGAAAGAATTGTAGCGGTGATGACAATGAAAAAGACGACCTTTATCGGCATATTGGCAACTGTCATTGCGCTGACAAGTGCATTAACGGTGTTTGTTACCAATACTGTTTCTGATACCCGGGATGAGGCAGAGGCATCCGCAGCCGGGACATATGTCGTGTCAGATACGCCTGAATGGGTAAGCGTTACCTGGAAAGAAACAGCTGCGGAGGCGGCAGAGCAATCCTCCGTTCTGGAAACACGGGTATATTCAAATAAGGTGCTGCAGTCAGAGGGAGCAGTTTATGTGACAACAGACTCTGAAGTGGAATTATCCGATGCTGTAGTGCAAGTGCAGGAAGCAGTGTCGGAAGAAGCCGAAGCCGTGGATGACACAGTCTATGAGGGGACAGGGCTGGATGAAGGCATGAAAGAAACAATAGAGGGATTGATAAGCGAATTTGAGATGTATGGGTTAAGCGGAGAAGTAAAAGACGACGACTATCAGCTTTATTTTAATGGAGAGCCTGTCTACTTTTTGGCTGATAACCAAAAACGGAATGGGGACGGATTTTCAGGAAGAGTGTTTGCAAAAGAGGCAGGTGCAGCAAACGGCAACACGGGAGTGATTACAAAATATAATGACGACGGGGTGCTCGTCGGGCTGGTGCAGCTCTCCGAAAAGGATTCCAGGGTTTATGCCCGTTCATATTGGTAATTTCTTTTGAAAAAACGGATTGACAGAATGCGACTACTGTGATAGTCTAATTGAAAGACTATCACAGTAGTCGCATTTTTTTAACAAGAAAATGGCTTGCGAAGTGCGGACGGGATTGCGCAAAGCAGGCAAACAGGAGGAAAAATGGCACGGAAAACAGTGAAAAGATTAATAAGTATGGCTTTGGCAGCAGTAATTTTGTTTACCCCGGGTTGCGGGAATTCAAATGAAGGAAATCTTCCTTTTGCGGAAAATGAAAAAAAGAATGAACAGGGAAACGGTGATTCAGATATCGCTATGGGGCGTTATGAGGAGGAAGAAACTGACCTGTCAGATAATCTGGCAAATGTCAGGGAACTGAAAAGGTTTTCCGACGGAAGGCTTGTGATTACCGATGCGTCTTCAGGAATATGGGTGTCAAATGACAACGGAGTTTCGTGGGAAAATGAAAATACAAAGTATCTGGAGGAAAAACTGGCAAACACTTATATCATGGATATGGGAGTGGGAGAAGAGGGGACTTTGGGCATTATTTATGATGATTACGAGGATTCGCTGTCTGAAGAAAAGGAAGAGGAGGAAGAAAAGTTACCGGAAGGCGGGGAAGATGAAGATTCAGAAGAATCAGATTCTGTGTTTGGCCTGTCGCCGGAATGTGCATTAGTAAGGACAGACGGCACAGTAGTTCCGGTTTCTCTTTCTTTGACAGAGGATGAGATGTATGCCAACAGAATCTGGATGACCAGAGAAGGAAGAGCCTTTGTAACTACCCTTGGGAATATTATTTATGAGGTAAAAGAGGATGGCAGCAGCGAGGAATTTCTCAGGGTGGAAGGCAGGCCGATGCTGATACAGTTCAGGGATAATATCATGCTGATAGACGGATACGACTTTGAGGCGCCGCTTCTTTATGATATGGAAAAAAAGGAGTATGTGGAGGATGGCATCCTTTCGGACTTTGTAAAGAACAATGGGGGAGACAGACAGTTTAACGGCGGAAGCTGGTATGATATCTTTTACTTTTTTGGAGAAGAAGGAAAGCTGTATCTGGCAGGTGAAAAGGGGCTGTACAGTCATACGGCAGGGCAGGAGGAGATGGAACAGTTAATTGACGGAAATTTGTCCCGCTTAGGAAGCCCTCAATATGGGATAAAGGGTATGGTGATGTTGGAAAATGACGTGTTTCTGGCTGTTTTTAACAGCGGAAAGGCTGTAAGGTTTACTTATAATCCCGATATCCCGTCTATGCCGGAGGAATGTCTTAAGGTGTACAGTCTTGAGGAAAGTTATGGAATGCGGACAGCAATTGCTGCCTGTCAGATAGCAAACCCGAATGTGCGTGTGGAATATGAGATTGGCATGGGGGAAGATAACGGGGTGACCAGAGAGGATGCATTAAAGAAATTAAATACCCGGATTATGGCCGGAGAGGGGCCGGATGTCCTGATGATGGACGGACTGCCTGCGGATTCTTACATAGAAAAGGGGCTGCTGCATGATTTGAATGAGTTTATGGAAACTGTCTTTAAAGAAGAGGAGTTATATGAAAATCTGGTCAGGGCGTTTGCACATGGGGAAAGCATTTATATGGTTCCAATGCAGGCGGGGTTTCCTGTTATGCTGGGGAGAGAGGGTTATGTTTCCGGGATGAAGAACCTTGCGTCTGTGGCGGATGAAATGGAAAAAATACGCAGGGATTATCCGGAGAAAGATATTTTAGGCATATGCTCGGAGAAAGCGCTTATGAAGATTTTTTCGGTTTCCAGCGAGCCTGCATGGAAAAAAGAAAACGGGGAAATCAACGAGGATGCTGTAGCGGAATTCCTGACCCAGATGAAAAGAATTTATGATGCGCAAATGGACGGAGTCGGTCAAAGGTGGGTGGACAGGTTTCAGTCAACCAGCGATTGGTACGGGGAGGAGCTTGGAGAAAACTGGGAATATAATCTTGGACTTTATGGAGTAAACACTTTGGATTATGTGGGAGAATACACCCGGTTTATGGCAGGTATGACTACCTATCCTTACGGCTATTACGATATTACTTCCGCGGCAAAGACAAAGGGATTTGAAGATACGGTTTTGGCGCCTATGGCAGGACAATGCAGCAATGTTTTTGCACCGGATACGATTCTGGGAATTAATGCGGCGTCAGATAAGAAAGAGCTGGCGGAGGATTTTCTGAAGGAATTTATGGGGAAAGAGGTTCAGATGTCATTAGGAGGATTCGGAATAAATAAGGCGGCTTTTGATGAAATGCTTACAGCAGATAAAGAGGAGAGCGGGGAAAATAATCAGTATGGCTCTGTGGCAATGATTGATGAAGACGGAATAGAAGTGCATCTGGACGTATATTATCCGGAGGAAGAAGAACTGAATGTATTGAAAAAATGGATGGAGTCGGCAGATACGCCTTATATTGCAGATATTGTTTTTGAACAGGCCATATTTGAGGAAGGCGCGGAATATATCCGGGGAAACCAAAGCCTTGAGGAGACGCTTAAGGAGATTAGGAATCAGCTTGCCATTTATATGTCTGAGTAAAGAATGAAAATGATGAAAGCATAGCGGAAGGGAGATGGACTTGTGGCAAAAAAGAAAAAAAGGTTTTTCTGTGTGTTTGTATTTCCGGGGCTTTTGGGAATCCTGCTCTTTGTGCTGCTTCCCTTTGCGGATGTGGTGAAGAGGTCCTTTACCACAGCGGTGACAGGACAGTGGAACGGCCTGAAAAATTACGGGACGATTTTTCATAATCAGGCATTTGTACTGGCGGTAAAGAACACGTTAAGGTTTACGGGTATCTGTATTCCTCTCCTGGTTTTTACAGGATTTTCCATTGCCCTTTTGCTGAATGGACTAAAGAGCAAAAAGCGGATAAAGTCCGTATTCCTTTTCCCGCTTGCCATGCCTACCGCTACTGTTGTACTGGTATGGAAGCTGGTGTTTTACAGGCAGGGTTTTTTAAATTTATTTCTTTCCCGCCTGGGGGAAATGACAGGTTTGTGGGGGGAGATACATATGGACTATCTTGGCTCAAATGCCGCCTTCTGGGTTTTGGCCGGAAGCTATATCTGGAAAAACACAGGCTATACGGTAATTTTGTGGCTGGCGGGAATTGGGGGGTTACCTGCGGAGCTTTCGGAGGCGGCAAAGGTGGACGGTGCAGGAAAATGGCAGCGTTTGCGGTATATAATTCTGCCAAATTTGAGGGGAAGCCTTTATACCATCGTTGTTTTATCTTTCCTCAATTCCTTTAAAATCTATCGGGAGGCCTATTTGACAGCAGGCGCTTATCCGGATAAAAGTATTTATCTTTTGCAGCATCTTTTTAATAACTGGTTTGTAAATCTGGAGCTGGATAAGATGGCGGCGGCAGCGGTGTGCACGGGCGGTATTTTAATGGTGGTGAATTTACTTTTGCAGAAATTGTGGGACAGGCAGGAGGCATAGCATGAGGGTGGACAAAGGTAAAGTAATGAAATTTCTTCGGCTGACCGGAAAGGGACTTAAAAAAGGCGGGGCAGCTTTCCTGCTTCTTTTTCCGGCTGCGCTGGTGATAAGCCCGCTCCTTCTTTTACTGTCCGGTTCTCTTATGGACAGATTGGAAATGGGAAAATACATAGGCACAGTGTTTACGGAAGGAACGGAGTTCATCCGCTGGAAGCTGATGCCTGATTATCCTTCCTTTGCAAATTATAAAAAGCTGTTGTTTGAAACGCCACAGTTCTTTGTCCTGTTTTGGAATTCCATGAAGCTTACATTCTGCATTTTATTGGGACAGCTCCTTGTGGCAGTCCCGTCAGCCTGGGGATTTGCCGTATATCCGGTAAAGGGAAGCAGCTTTATTTTTACATTATATGTGGTACTGATGCTTCTCCCCTTTCAGGTAACGATGCTGTCAGGGTATCTTGTTTTGAGCCGGTTGTCGCTTTTAAATACCCATCAGGCAATTATTCTGCCCGCGGTGTTTTCCACTTTTCCGGTGTTTTTATCATATGGGGGATTCAGAGGAATACCGCCCCAAATGCTGGAGGCGGCAAGGATGGACGGTGCAGGGGAGTTTACCATATTTGTAAGGCTGGGGCTTCCCCTTGGGAAAAGCGGCCTGCTTTCGGCTATGGTGCTGGGCTTTTTGGAATACTGGAATATGATGGAGCAGCCTATGGCATTTTTGGAGGAAAAAGCGCTCTGGCCCTTATCCTTATATCTGCCGGAAATTACCTGGGATGCCGCCGGATATGCATTTTGCGCCAGTGTAATCACGCTGATTCCTGCAGTATTTGTGTTTATATCAGGGCAGGATTATCTGGAGCAGGGGATTATTTATTCCGGGTTAAAAGCATAAGAATTTGTTGAAGAAGAGGGATGGCGAATGAAGAAGGTTATCACTGGATTTGCAGTTTTTTTGGGATTTATGGTTATCTGCACTTTGATTTCTAAAAGTGTGTACGCTTACAGGCTCCCCGTGGTAAGCACCTGTGAGCCGGAATCCAAATACATAGAACATAAGGTGCAGGCGGAAGGGATTGTAGAGGCAGGAGGGGAAAAGACGGTTACCTGTCTGCCGGGGCTGCGGATTGATTCGGTTCTGGTTCATGTGGGAGAGAAAGTTGAGGAGGGAGATGCGCTGTTTCAGGTAGATTTGGCGGATATAAAGAAACTGATGGAAGAAAAGCAAAACGAAATATCCAGGGTGTCTTTTCAAATCAGCGCAATCCTGGAAAATCAGGCCGCCAGGGAGCAAAAAAGAGAGCTGGAGCTCGCCCGGGCAAGGGAGGATTATGACACCACGTCGCGTCTGCAGGATACCCAGGTGGGGCGGGCAATGGAAAGCTATGTCCAGGCGGAAAATGATTTGGAAGAAAACGGGGGAGATGAAGAATTAAAGGATGCGCTTCAAAGCGCCGCTTATGGAGAAGCGGATTCCAAAGCTGCGCGGGACGAAGCTGTAAAACAGGCGCAGAGAAAGGTGGAGGATATTCTTCTGCCGGAGGATGTTTCGGCAGAACTTGAAACTGCCAGACTGGAGCAGAGATTACTTTCTGAAAGCTTGCAGGAATATCAAAAGGTTTTAGACAATCAGGGGGTAGTGAGGGCTCCCTTTGGCGGTGTTGTCACTAAAGTGGCAGTCGGAGCAGGGGAGAGGGTTCCGGATACTGCGGTTATACTTCTATCCGACGAAAGTCTTCCCTGCCAGTTAAAAATCGTACTTGATAAAGAGCAGAAAAAGTATATCGGTCTGGGAGAACAGGTTCAGATAAGATTGGAAGGAAAAAGCAGGGAGCTGGAAGCGAAAATAGATTATCTGGCCGAGAGCGAAGGCAGCCCCGAAAAATATGAGGCCCTTATCATCCTTCCAGAAGGAACCGGAGTACCGGGAATGTCAGGGGTGGTTTCCCGGTCTGAAAACGGAGAAAAACACAGCCTCTGCCTTCCGGCTGACGCGGTGCATTCGGAAAATGAAAGAAATTATGTTTATCTGCTGAAAGAGCGGGAAGGAATTCTGGGTCAGGAATACTATGTGGATGAAATAAATGTAAGGGTGGCAGATAAAAATGATAACTGGGCGGCGGTAGAGGAAGGCGTATTGGATAAGGAAAGCAGAATTATTTTATCTGCTGCGAAGGAAGTGGAAAAGGGGGAAACCGTGCGCTGGGAGGAGTGAATAAATATTTCATTTTTTTATATTTTACCTGTCAGTATGTGGTAAAATGGTAAATAATAATGCAATCAATCGCGCAATCGGCAGAAAACTGTCTCAGGGCTTTGGACTAAAAGTCCAATGACAATAGAAGACCCGCACGATAGAATAACAGATAGTAAGGGACGAGGCGCGAGGAAATAAAATGAGTATTGTAATCAATTTAATAGCTGCTCCCCGGAGAATATCACCGGATAAATGGAAGGAAGTATACGGGGAATCCCTGATACTTTTGCAGGCTTATGATTTCATGGACAGGTTTCCGACACAGAGGAACGGCCGGGAATACCATTATGCCGGAAAGAGCCGGGATGTGGAGAACTTTCTGGATACAGGTTATCATGGCTGGCGTTCGGTGGGGGATATGCGGACCGGGGACAATACGGAGGAGTTTATTGTTTTTGGCGATATTCATGCCTGTTTGCCGCCGGAGCAGGAGGAGGACGGGGGCGGCGATATTCTTTTAAGTATTCTGGACGGCGGGATGGGCATTGGTGCGGCGGCGAAGCCGGAATGCTGTGTTAATTTATGGGGCGGGCGAACGGAAGGGGAGGACAGCCATATTTATCTGCTGGCTGTGGGCTGCCTTTTCGCGTCCCGTTTTCCGGAAGCGGTGACGGTAACCGGCAGTATTTCCGCGGGACAGTGCAGAAAAGCAGTAAGATGGGCAAACCGGTATCTGGACAGGGATATTCATGTTCCTGATATCGGAAGTATGGACAGGCTGCTTGAACGCCTGAAAAGCACGGCTATCCCCCGTGAAAAATTAATGGAGGCTTTTTTCGGGCTGACTATTGAGCCCAGAACACATAATATGGGAGAATATTTGCGCAGAGAGTTTACAGAGGAAGAAATATCTTCCTATTATAAACAGCGCCTTGCAAAATTCCGCTCAGGCCAGCGGGGATTTGTTTCCGTCTTAAAGGAATATCTTGAAATGGGATTTTCCTTTAAGGCGCTGTGCAGGCTGGCGGTATGCGAAAGCGGCGGGCCGAAAGCGCCTCCGGAGGAGTTTATCATACATGTGATGAATTCCAGATTGTATATAAAAGAAAAGGAAACCGGCGATTTTACAAGGCTTTCAGCGCTGGGGGAGGACGGCGGCGAAGTGGATTCAAAGCGGCAGGAGGTTGGCAGGATTCTGGGGATGCTCTGCGGGGCGGAAAACAGAAATGTAAACGCGTATTATCCATTGGATAAAATCAGACGGGACTGCCGGGAGGCGATTGGCGGTTTATGTGATACAGACGGCATCATAGATAAGTTTCTGGCATCCGAAAGAGAAAGTGAAAAAATAAAGGGAGGGCAGGTCAGCCTGCAGGCGCTTCTCTATGATTTGCCGCACAGCATTTTCCGGCAGGAGGGGGAGAGGTGCGGAGGGGAGAGAGAACAGAAATATGATGTCGGGGCTTATAAGGAACTGGGAAGCTTTTTCCCCGGGTGCAGTATGAGACCGGAGCTTGAGGCTGATTTACTTAAGAATTTCAGGGCGATTCATCGGTATGCAGAGAAGGAGTTTAAGAAATTCAGGCTTCTGGACAGAACGGAGCGCGAAAATTATCTGATATCAAATAATCAAAGGGTATTGATTCGCAAAAATATCTGGGACAGAATTTTTGAAAGGATAATGGAGGATGCGTATATCATACGGATTTTTGGAATTTTTGGCGTAAACACCATGCGGGAAGAGGGCTTTCTTTTTTGCAGGAATGTACTGGCAAGCCTTGATGCCATAGATTATTTTTGGGAAAGGACGGCGGATGAAATCCAGAGAAATGAAACAGATACAGGAAAATGATTCCTGTCTGCCATACTCCGGTATTGATTTGGAGAAAACAGGCGTTCATCTGAAAAAGCTGATTGAGAGGAAAGGGTATACGGTAAAGGATATTCAAAGCCTCCTTCATTTGTCATGCCCGCAGCCGGTTTACCGGTGGTTTAAGGGGCAGGTTCTGCCATCGGTTGACCATTTATATGTCCTGTCGAAGCTGCTGAATACACATATGGAGGAACTGCTCCAGCCCATGGAGATTCGGGCTTTTGAGGACGCTAAAAGAAAATTCTGTTTCGCGTCCGATATTATCATAATTAAAAGCGGGCTTATATTAAATACAGCAGCCTGCCGGAAGCGCAGGCCGCTGGTGATTTACTGGATTACCGTGCAAAAAAGTATTGCGTAACTGTCAGCCGTCCTGCCGCTTTTCATATCACAAGCTCGGGGCAGCCTTCTTTTTGGATTTGCAGAAGCCGCTGATTGCTGCTCCCGCAAAATTTCAGACTGATATCATACAAATCTTGGTCGAATTCTCCGTCTACCAGAATATCTATGAAGCTCAGAAATTCATCCGTCGCCTCGCAGCGGGCTTTTCCGTTTTTGTCAAGCAAATCAGTTTCATAGGTATATCCGGTATAGCACCAGATATTCTTTTGGGGGAAACGCTCTTTAAACTGCCGAAGGAGGGGCAGGAGCGCCTTCTGATTCGGAATTTCCGCCGGTTCTCCGCCTAAGAGGGACAATCCGCTGATGTAGCCGGGCTCTATGGATTTTAAAATGGTTTCAATGGTTTCTTCCGTGAACTCCTCGCCGTAGTTAAAATCCTGCGCCTCCTCATTAAAGCATCCCCTGCATTTGTGGGTGCAGCCGGAAACAAAGAGGCTCGTTCTGACGCCCAGTCCGTTGGAAATATCATAATATTTTATATTCGCGTATTTCATAATTTACCCGTTTTTTAGCGGCGGACTATGCCGCCGCCAAAGATTGTCTTTCATGTGTGTGAAACGCGGCAAAGCCGCCGTCCCCGTTTTACAGATGCATAACTCTTTCCCGGATTTCCTGAGTACGTCCCTGATTCCAGAACTGAGTACCGATATAGCCGCATGTCCGTCTTGCAACATTCATTTTACTCTGGTCCTGATTGCCGCAGGCAGGGCATTTCCACACCAGTTTTTTGTGCTCATCCTCGATAATTTGGATTTCACCGTCGTATCCGCATACCTGGCAGTAATCGCTTTTTGTGTTCAGTTCCGCATACATGATATGGTCATAAATATGCCGCATAACCGCCATAACAGCATCGATGTTATTCTGCATATTGGGCACTTCCACATAGCTGATAGCGCCGCCGGGCGACAATTCCTGGAACTGAGCTTCAAAAGAAAGCTTGTCAAAGGCGTTGACTGATTCGGTCACATGTATATGATAACTGTTTGTAATATAATTCTTGTCGGTCACGCCGGGGATGCTTCCAAAACGGTTCTGGAGGCATTTGGCAAATTTGTAGGTGGTGGACTCCAAAGGAGTTCCGTAAAGGCTGAAAGCAATGTTGGTTTCAGCAGCCCACTTTTTACAGGTATCATTTAAGTAATTCATTACCTTCAGGGCAAAAGGAGTCGCTTCCGAATCCGTATGGGATTTACCGGTCATATAGCGGACGCACTCGCACAAACCGGCATAGCCAAGGGAGATTGTGGAATATCCGCCGTAGAGCAGCTTATCTATGGTTTCGCCTTTTTTCAGACGCGCCAGGGCGCCGTTTTGCCATAAAATGGGCGCTACATCAGAGGGCGTACCTTTTAAACGTTCATGACGGCACATCAGCGCGCGTCTGCACAGGGCAAGGCGCTCATCCATAATATTCCAGAACTTGTCCATGTCGCCGCCGGAGGAGCAGGCCACGTCCACCAGATTTAAGGTAACCACGCCCTGGTTGAATCTTCCGTAAAATTTATAATTGTCTTCTTCATCCTTATATACGGTGAGGAAAGAACGGCATCCCATGCAGGGGTAGCAGTTTCCGTCCTTTAATTTCCTGATGATTTTTTCAGAAATATAATCGGGAACCATGCGTTTGGCGGTACATCTGGCGGCAAGCCTGGTCAGCTCCCAGTAAGGACTGTCTTCTGAAATATTGTTTTCCTCCAGAACATAAATCAGCTTCGGGAAAGCGGGGGTAATATAAATACCCTGCTCGTTTTTCACTCCCTGAATGCGCTGCTCCAGCATTTCTTTTATAATCATAGCCAAATCGTCCCTGATTTGACCCTCGGGAACTTCATTCAGATACATAAATACCGTGACAAAAGGCGCCTGTCCGTTGGTTGTCATCAGGGTGAGCACCTGATACTGAATCATCTGGACGCCCTGCTTGATTTCGCGTTTTACACGCATTTCCGCCATGCTTGCAACCAGCTCGTCCTTTGCTTCTATTCCCTGGGCTTCCAACTCCTCGCGGACCTCCCGGCGGAACTTGTCGCGGCTTATCTGCACAAAAGGCGCAAGGTGGGAGAGCGTGATGCTCTGACCGCCGTACTGAGAGCTTGCAATCTGGGCAATGGACTGGGTGGCGATATTACAGGCCGTGGAAAAGCTGTGGGGCTTTTCAATCATGGCCTCGCTGATGATGGTGCCGTTTTGAAGCATGTCTTCCAGATTGACAAGGCAGCAGTTGTGCATATGCTGCGCAAAATAATCGGAATCATGGAAATGAATAATTCCCTGTTCATGAGCCTGCGTCACGTCTTCGGGGAGAAGAAAGCGTTTGGTAATATCCTTGCTGACTTCGCCGGCCATATAATCCCGCTGCACACTGTTGACAATCGGGTTTTTGTTGGAATTTTCCTGCAGAACCTCTTCATTGTTGCACTCTAAAAGTGAAAGTATCTGCTCGTCCGTGGAGTTGGATTTGCGGACAAGGGCTCTTTTATAGCGGTAGGTGATATAATTGGAGGCCAGCTTGTAGGACTGCTGCTTCATGATTTCCGCTTCCACCATATCCTGTATTTCTTCCACGTTGGGGCTGTGCGTCATTTTACGGCAAAGGCGGGTGACGCTGTCCACGACGTGCCTGATTTGAGATGCGCTCAGGCGGTCGCTTTCCTGTACGGTTGCGTTTGCCTTTTTTACGGCATCTTCTATTTTAACGGCGTCAAAGGTTACTTCCACGCCGCTGCGCTTGATGATGTTCATAGTTTCTCCTTACCACATTATATTGTATACCGCCGGATTTTTGGCGAGCATATTTAGTATTATACAGTGTGAGGGAAAATAATCAAGTATGTTCGGTTACATATTGAAAAAAATTATAAATAAAATTTGGAGGGAAAATTTGTGCAAGATTTTGACGCCGCCTTTTGCCCCGCACATTGCTTTGCAGGGGGTGATATGTTATTTTAATATTATATATTTTGTGAAAAAACAGGAGGGTACAGTGATGAAAGACGAGAACTGCGGATATTGCCAGGGCGGCGAACTTTTAGCGAAGTTTGGTATCAAAATCTGTGATTTGGATGTTAGTCAGTTGATTCTGTTCAAGGAGCAGAGCAAGCCGGGTAGATGTATCGTGGCTTACAAGGACCATGTCAGTGAAATCGTGAATATCAGCGACGAGGAGAGGAACCGCTTTTTCGCAGACGTGACAAGAGCTGCAAAGGCTATTCATGCGGCGTTTGCACCGGATAAACTGAACTATGGCGCATACGGCGATACGGGATGCCATCTGCATATGCATCTGGTTCCCAAGTACAGGGGACAGGATGAGTGGGGCGGCGTGTTCCAGATGAATCCTGACAAAAAGTATTTAAGCGAAGCCGAATATGAGGAAATGATTGAAAAAATCAGAAAGGCTTTGTAAAACAATAATTTTTTATGAGGTGAGGAAAAATGGCGAGATATGTCAGGGATTTGGTTCTAAACAAGCCGGATGATTTTGTTTCTTTTATGATGAACGATTATCTGCAGAAAAATAAGTTTTCCATGTCAGACTGGAAAGGCGAACCTGCCTACCGGGCGGGAGACGTAATGATGGAGGGCTATAAGTATTTGAAGTGGTCCTATTCAAACGGAACGCTGCATGTTGAAGCATGGCTGAAAGGAAGTTTTGGCAAGGAAATGGGGCTCACAGGTTTTGTGGCCACATTTCAGAAGAAACCTTTCAGAGACAGTCTGGAACAGCTTTACAGTGCATTGCAGCAGGATATCTCGCAGGCACAGGGAAGCGGAGGGGCGATTCCGGTTCAGACAGTGGATAACTCCAGTGCGGCAACAATGGCCCTTGTGTTTGGTATCATCAGTGTGATTCTCGGCTTTATATGGCCTCTTGGCGCGATTATCGTTGCGGTGCTGGGATATTCCCGTGCAAGGATGGGTTCCGGCTCAAGTAAGGCGGGGATGGCAAAAGCCGGTCAGATTTTAAGCATCATAGGCGTAGTGATTGCGTTTGTTATGTGGGTATTAAATATAATCATACTGTTTTTGTGATTTTTAACGAAGGACGGAAAGTAAGAGGGGAAGGATGTTACGGATAGCGGTATGCGACGATGCTGCATTCTACCGGGAGACGCTTGCGGAATGTATCAGAGCCTGGGCCGGACTGCATGGCGTAAGGGTACAGGTTGAAAAATACAGAAGCGGCGAGGAGGTTCTGCTTGGCATTGAACAGACAGGCGATTTTGCAGTAGTGTTCATGGATATACAACTGGGAGGGATTGACGGTATAGATACTGCCGTCAGAATAAAGGAGCTGTGCGGGCCCGTGCGCTTTGTATTTGTAACCGGGCATGAGGAATATTTTTGCGAGATGTTCAGCGTCTATCCCATCCTGTATGTTCCGAAGCCAATCGCAAGACTGAAGGTGTTCGATGTGCTTGACAAGATTGTGGAAGACCAGAGGATATTTTTTGAGAGCTTTCCGGTTAAATATAACAGAAAAACGGTTAACATCCCCTTAGGAGAAGTCTTTTATTTTGAAAGTGAAAAACGCCGGATAAAGTCTTTTCTCGAAAGAGACAGGCAGTATGTTTTTTATCAGAGCATGAATATGCTGGAGGAAGAACTGTCCCTGTGCAATCATAATTTTGTAAGGACTCACCAGTCTTATCTGGTGAACGCCAGGCAGATTGAGCAGTTTAATTCAAAGCGCCTGAAAATGCATAACGGAGCCGACGTTCCCGTCAGCCGGGGGCGGCGGGAAGCTGTGGAGCAGGTCTGCAGAGAGCTTTTTATGGGCAAAAAGTTACATGCAGGGGAGTTATTTGTTACATGAACGGAATTTCGGCGGAAAAAGAAGTATAATGGAAGTGTCAGGGGGTTCTCCCTGATGAAAGCATTTCATATCCTGGGCAGGGGTCAACCCTGCCTGTCGTCTTTTTGTTGTGATATTTCTTTTCGTGTGATAAAATAGGAAAAGTATCAATTAGCGGTAAGACTGAAGGGGTAAAGAAGTATGAAGGTGCTCAGCGCAATTGTTCCCTGCTATAACGAAGAAGAGAATATCGTTGATTTTTATCATGAATTTATGAAAAACGAAGCCTTTTTCCGGGAAAAGGATGTGGCTCTTGAACTTTATTTCATTGACGACGGCTCTAAGGACGGCACAGCGGCAGAAGTGAAAAAGCTGGCCGGAAGGGATGAGCGGGTGCACCTTGTTTCCTTTTCCAGAAACTTCGGAAAGGAAGCGGCCATATATGCCGGACTTGAGAAGGCAAAGGGAGATTATGTGGTGTTCCTTGATGCGGATTTGCAGGACCCGCCTTCGCTTTTGCCGGAAATGTACGGATATGTGGAACAGGGATACGACTCGGTGGCAACCAGGAGAGTCACAAGGAAGGGAGAACCGCCGCTGCGCTCTTTTTTTGCCAGGATTTTTTATCGGCTGATGAAGAAAATTTCCAGGACGGAGATTATGGACGGGGCAAGGGACTACCGGCTTATGACGAGACAGGTGGTTGACGCCATTCTTTCCATGGGAGAGTATAACCGATTCAGCAAGGGGATTTTCGGCTGGGTCGGGTTTGAGACCAAATGGCTGGAGTTTGAAAATATAGAACGGAAAAAGGGAGAGACGAAGTGGTCTTTCTGGAGGCTGTTTCTTTATTCGATAGACGGCATCACGGCTTTTTCCACGGCGCCGCTGGCTTTTGCCGCTTTTATGGGCGTGCTTTTTTGCCTGGCGGCCTTTGCGCTGATTATTTTTACAATTGTGAGAAAGGCAATCTTTGGCGACCCCACCTCGGGATGGCCGTCCCTTGTGTGCATTATTTCGCTGGTCAGCGGCGTACAGCTTTTTTGTCTGGGAATAGTGGGGCAATATCTTGCAAAAACGTATATGGAAGTGAAAAGAAGGCCAATCTATCTTGTAAAAGAAGAAATATGAAAGTAACGGAGTTTTCAGGAGTGTCTGCGTGAGCACAGTTTGGCGGGAACGGGGAAACGCAAATGGAAATACAGGACAGGCTGGTAAGCATTATCGTGCCGGTTTACAATGCCGGACTTTATATAGAAGAGACGATTGCCATGGTCAGGAGCCAGACTTATGAAAACTGGGAACTGATACTGGTGGACGACTGCTCAAAGGATGACGGACGGCGGAAAATAGAGGGTCTCTTATCAGAAGATAAAAGAATCAGGCTGATTGCCAAACCCGTGAACGAGGGCGCGGCCAGAGCGCGGAACACAGGGATAAATGCCGCCGCCGGGCGATACATTGCTTTCCTTGATGCGGATGATGTCTGGCTGCCGGACAAGCTGGAGAGGGAGCTTTCCTTTATGGAGGACAAGCAGGCAGCCTTTGTGTTTACATCCTATGAGTTCGGGGACGAAAATGCCGCAGGGACGGGAAAAACAGTCCATGCCCCGGCAGAGCTTGTATATGAGAAAGCCCTTTCCCGGACGGTTATCTTTACCTCCACGGTGCTTCTCGACACAAAGAAAACCGGCCGTGAGATTATTCAGATGCCGGAAATTAAAAGCGAGGATACGGCGACCTGGTGGAAGCTGCTTCGCAGCGGGTTCACGGCATACGGGCTTGACGAGGTTCTGGTAATTTACAGGAGACCGGCAAAATCCTTATCCTCCAATAAGCTGGAGGCAATAAGAAGAATATGGAATCTCTACAGGAAACAGGAAGGGCTTTCTTTGTGCCGCAGCGGTTATTATCTGTTTTTCTGGGCGGTGCGGGCAACCTGGCGCAGGCTCTAGGGCTATGGCGGAACTTTAAATACGAGGAGATTTTGGTGTGAAACGATTGGAATCCTTAAAAAGAATCGGAGTGCTTTGGCTCAGCTTCATTGGGGTGCTGATGCAGGCTGCGGTCTATACATATGCCTGGATGAATTACTATTATCCGATTATCAATAATTTTAACCGGGGTCTTAAGTTTACGAAAAACGGCCATATTCTGGTAATTTTAATCTATGTGGTGCTGCTGCTTTTTTTCAATAACACCTATGGGGGAATGAAAATCGGATATCTGAAAACGGTGGATGTGTTTTTATCTCAGGTCTTTGCGCTTTTTTTCGTGAATGCCATCACCTATGCGCAGCTTTCGCTGATGAATAACTGGCTGGTTCCGCTGGATTATTTTGCGGCGGCGACCCTTGTGCAGGTTCTCATTGCAGGGATTTTTACCTGGCTTGGAAACACGGTTTACCGGAGGGTGTTTCCGCCAAGAGAAATTCTGCTCATCCACGGGGAAAGGGATATTGAGGACGTTCTGCGGAAATTTGAAACCCGCAGGGACAAATACAAAATCACAAAATGCATGGATATCAGAGGCGGCATAAAGGAACTCCAAAAAGAAATACTGAAAGGGTATGGAGCCGTGATGCTGTGGGATATTCCCACAATGGAAAGGAATCTTCTCTTAAAATACTGCTATAGTAAGTTTATCAGGGTTTATGTGATGCCAAAGATTCCCGACGTGATGATAAAGGGCGCGGACCAGCTGCATCTTTTCGACACACCTATTTTCCTCACAAGGGAATATGCGCTTACCGTCGGACAGCGCACGGCAAAAAGGATGATTGACCTTATTTGCGCGCTTATCCTGTTGGTGATTGCATCGCCCTTTATGCTTGTGACGTCGGTTTTTATCAAGTGCTATGACGGCGGCCCGGTACTGTATAAGCAGACCAGATGCACCAGAGACGGGCGGAAATTTCAGATTATGAAATTCAGAAGTATGCGCGTAGATGCGGAAAAGGACGGAGTGGCGAGGCTGGCGGCCAAAAACGACAGCCGCATTACCCCGATAGGGAAGTTTATCCGCATGGTGCGTATTGACGAGCTTCCGCAGCTTTTTAATATTTTAAGAGGCGATATGTCCTTTATCGGCCCCAGGCCGGAAAGACCGGAGATTATCGAGCAGTATGTGGAGGAAATGCCGGAATTTGTATTCCGCATGAGGGTAAAAGCGGGACTTGCCGGGTATGCGCAGGTTTACGGAAAGTATAACACCACTCCTTATGATAAATTAAAACTGGATTTAACTTATATAGAAAACTATTCTGTGTGGCTGGACTTAAAGCTGATGCTTCTGACGCTGAAAATTCTGATAAAGCCGGAGAGCACGGAGGGCGTGGACAGTGCGCAGGTGACGGCCATGAAGGCTTTGAAAACAGAGGAGCCATGGGAAAATGAAGATGGAAAAGAATGAGGAATATTTAAACAGGGGAATGGATTTGAAGCGGCTGGTCCTGTATTTTCAAAAGAGATTCTGGGTGGTTATCATGCTGATTGTGCTGGGGGCCACCTTCGGGGGCGTTTTTTATCAGGTAATGCGCTCTGTGAAGATGCCTGTGGAGTATAAGGCCGTATCCAAGCTTTATATCAGCTTCGACCACGATGAAAACGGGGAGGTTTATCAGTATTACAACGGATATACGTGGAACGATTTGCTGGACTCCGACCCCATTGTGGATTTGATAATGAAAGAATTGCCCGGCTATGAGGAGAGTGATGTGAGGGAATCCACTACGGCGGAAATTCTCTCCGATATCCGGCTTCTCACCATCACGGTGAAGGGCGATAACGAAAAGTTTGTCCGGGAAATCCGAAACGCGGTGGAAAACGGGCTGAAAGAGTTTGCAAAGGGGAGCGATGAGCTGGAACAGATTAAGGTGATTCGTTCCGCCGCGCCGGAGCGGATTTACTGGGACAACAGAACCACCTCCGCCTGTGTAACGGGCGCTGTGTCCATGGGAGTTTTGGCGTTTTTGGTGTTCGGCTTCCATTATGTGACGGATGAATCCATGTATGTCCAGGAGGATGTGGAAAAGAAATACGGTATGCGGGCGCTGGGGCTTCTCACAAGGAACCAGAAGGGGCTGCAGCCTTATGCAGGCGAGTTGAAAGCCAATCTCCGCTATGTTATGGGAGAGAAAAAGACATTTGCCATTGTGGATATGGATAATCACGCGGACGTCCGCGGCCTTGAGCTGGAACGGCTTCTCAACAGGGAGGAGACGGACATCCTGGGAAGCAGCGGAGGCGCGAAGGAGGAAGAGGACTTCGGGTGGTATAAGGTAAGGACAAAAGAGGTTCAGGAAAAGGGCGAGTGGGAAATATCCGCTTTCGGGGAGAATATCCTGTCGGAAGAAGAATGCAGGAAAATCAGGGAGCTGGGCGCGGTGATTCTTCTGCTGCCCTTTGGAAAAGATGTGGGAAGAAAAACCTCACGGATTTTGAGCCTCCTGAAAAATCAGGACTGCAATATTGCAGGGATAATCATCGCCCAGGCGGACGAGGAATTTCTGAACAGATACTATGCGTGACGGACTTTGGGAGAACAGGGAAAATGAAATTACAGGTGCTGGTGGCGGCGGTAAATCAGGACACAGATACGCTGGCGGAGAAGATGAATCTGGAGACGGAGGCCGTTATTGTCAATCAATGCGGGAGTTTTGCTTATCAGGAATATCTGCATAAGGACAGGCGTATCCGGTGCTTTTCCATGGCGGAGCGGGGCGTAGGGCTTAGCCGCAACACGGCGCTGCTTCATGCGGAGGGAGAAATCTGCCTGTTTTCGGACGAGGATATTGTGTTTGACCCAGGGTATGAAAAGAAAGTTCTTGACGCCTTTGAAAAAAATCCCGACGCCGATATGATTACTTTTAATTTCAAAGTAGATGAATCCAGAGCTACTTATTATAATGAAGCCCGTAAAAGAATCCGTTGGTACAATTACGGAAGATATCCCACCTATGCCGTGGCCGCGAGGCTGGAGGCGCTGCGCAGGGCGAATGTGGGATTTTCCCTCCTTTTCGGAGGAGGGGCAAGGTACAGCAACGGGGAAGACAGTTTGTTTTTGCACGACTGCCTGAAAAAGGGGCTGCACATATACGCGGATACTGCCGGGCTTGGCAGGGAGGTTTACCGGGAATCCACGTGGTTTCACGGATACAATGAAAAGTTTTTTGCGGACAGAGGGGTGCTTTACTATCATCTTTACGGAGCCTTGGCCAGTCTCTTTGCGATGCGGTTTCTGGTTGTTCACGGCGTCCGGGAAAAGAACGGGATGCTCGCGGAGATTCCTTTCGGGCGGGCTTACGGATGGATGCGGGAGGGCATGAGGCAGGCGAAGGCGAGGAAATAAAGGGAATTGGAATCCGCGGCCCGACTGGTTTTCGGAAAAGGGCGGCAGAGGTTTGAAGGTGAAACGAGGAAGTTATGATTGTATATATTTCGGCGGCGGCGCTTACGGTTCTTTTGGGACTGATAGTAGATAATCATTGCAGGACACGGCAGGGCATGCTGAGCAGGCAGCAGATGCTGAATGCCCTTTGCCTGTGCGGCATTTTTCTTATATTGTTTGCCGTTTCGGCGTGCCGTCTCAATGTGGGAAATGATTACGCCAAGTATGTGGAATTTATGCATCTGATTCGATGCGACGCGTTTGTCCCCACGGAAATCGGATTTAATCAGATTGTGAAGATTCTTTACGGAATCAGCGGGTTTGAAAATTATCTGCTGGTTTTTGCTTTTTTTGCCTTTTTTACAATACTATTGTTTTTGACTGCCATTTACAGGCAGGCGGATTCCTTTGCTTTCAGCTTTTTCCTGTTTATGGCTTTCGGGTATTATTTCCAGTCCTTTAACACGGTTCGGTATTATCTGGCTCTTGCAATAGCGGTGTATGCGATTCCCTGTGTGCTTCGTAAGGAGTGGGGGAAGTTTCTGCTTCTGGTGCTTCTCGGGGCGACGCTGCATAAGTCGCTTCTGGTGGTGTTCCCTTTATATATTCTGGCTTCCTTTGCCTGGAAAAAGTGGCAGCTTGCGATAGCGGCGGTATTTTGCACCACCTTCTTTTTTATGCAGGATTTTTATCTGAAGGCAGTGGTGTTCCTCTACCCGACCTATGAAGACACGGAATATCTTGAGGGCGGCACCAGTCTGGTGAACATCGTGCGCTGCCTGGCGGTTTTTGTGCTTTCATTGTTGTGTTATAAAAGGTCAGTGAAGGATAACCGGCGGAACAGATTTTATTTTTACTGCAATCTGGGGGCGCTGGTGATGTATGTGTGCTGCTCTTTCCTTCCGGTGATTTCCAGAATCGGATATTACCTCACTGTCACGCATATTTTTTTCCTGCCGGCGCTGCTTTCAGGGATTGAAAATCTGAAGCTCAGGAAGCTGCTCACGGCCGGGGTGGTTTCTGCGGCCATCCTTTACTTTGGAATGTTTATTTTGATGAAGGCGGGCGGCGACGGTCTTCGGATACTGCCCTATGAGACATTTATGTTCCATGAGATGGTGCCGATTTTGTCGGATGTGAATTGATTGAGGATAGGGAAAGAATATGACGATATAGGATATTATTGGCAAATTTAATACAACACCATTTTTATTTATCGGCTCTGGAATATCCAGAAGAAATTTAAATTTACCGGATTAGAAAGGATTGCTGAAACATTTTTATGATTATTTAAAATGGGGAAAGTAAAAGAATTTTCTGACTAAAGCGCTTGTAAACAGACATCGTACAGAAAACCCTTTTAAAAATGACTATTCGGCACCTTTAAGTCGCAGTATTTATAAATAAACACCGGACTTGACGGCACATTATTATTTTTATGCTACTTCATAAAAAGTATACAAGAAAACATATGATTGTAAATAGAAAACGAAAATTATAAAAAATGAGAAAATATATGGGGAGAATGTGAAGTCATGGGGCCTTTTTTTTCCATTATTATCGTTTGCCTAAATCCCGGGGATAAACTTGCGGATACACTGAAAAGTATTGAAAATCAGACCTTTCATAATTTTGAGGTTATCATAAAGGACGGGCTGTCAGAGGACGGCTCTCTTTCTTATGCCTATAATTTGAAAAGTGTTTGGGAAAAGGAGCAGGACTGTTCTTTTGGAAAAGCGAATGCCGGAGAGAGCGCCGAAGCCGGGAAAGGAAACGGAGGGAACATCAGAAATCTTACTGTCATCTGCAGAAAGGACGCCGGGATTTACGATGCCATGAACCAGGCAGCCGAAGAAGCAAAAGGAAAATATGTTTATTTTTTAAACTGCGGGGATGAATTGGCTTCGGAAACGGTGTTGGAGGAAATGGCGGAGTTTATTTCCGGGAGAGAGGGGATTTTTTACGGAGATATCAGGGAGCGGCAGACAAGGCAGAGGGTCGCCTCGAATCCTAACATAGACGCCTTCGCGTGCTACCGCAACGTACCCTGCCATCAGGCATGTTTTTATTCGAGAAAACTTTTGCTGGCTCATCCGTTTGAGACGAAGTACAAAGTCCGGGCGGATTACGAGCAGTTTTTGTGGTGTTTTTTTGAAAAGAGAAAATGCGCACAGGAGAGCAGGCGGGAAGACAGCAGAGATGCAGACTCCGGTTCCGGTACGGATTTCTTCTATAATAATATGATAATTGCGGACTATGAAGGCGGCGGATTTTCCGAAACCGGAGAAAACAGGCGGCTTTCCGCAAAAGAGCACAGGGAGATTACCGGAAAATATATGTCTGCCGGACAGCTTTTCAAATTCAGGCTGATTATGCTGCTGACGCTTTCGCACCTTCGGACGTATCTTGCGGGAAATGAAAGAACGGCGGGGATATATAACAGGGTGAAAGGATTGCTGTATCGCAGGAAAACCCGCACGAAAGGATAATAAACTTTACACAGCCGGAGAAAATTATGCATAAAATTTTATGGATTTGCAATATCATGCTGCCCGCAATCGGGCGGGAACTGAATATGCCCTACAGCAACCGGGAGGGGTGGCTTTCGGGGATTTTTGAGAGGGTACAGCGGGAGGAAGCGCCTTTTATGCTGGGTGTATGTTTTCCGGCGGAACCGGGAGCAGTGCGGAAGTTTTTGATGGGGAGCGTAAGCTGCTATCCTTTTGCGGAAAATTTAAATACGCCCGAGATATATGACGCCGGTATGGAGGAGGTGTTCCGGGAGATTTTCCGGGATTTTCAGCCGGATATGATTCACATATTCGGAACGGAATTTCCCCATGCGCTGGCGGCGGCAAGGGCTTTCGGAAAACCGGAGCGGACGCTGATAGGAATTCAGGGGCTTTGCGGGGAGATTGCGAAAGTTTATATGGCGGGACTGCCGGAAGCGGTGCGGCGGAAAGTGACGTTCCGGGATTTTATCAGAAAGGATTCCATCAGAGAGCAGCAGGAAAAATTTATCCGCCGCGGAGAAAACGAGGCGGAGGCTATAAGAAACTGCGGAAATATTACGGGAAGAACCCGGTTTGACAGGGAAGGCTCGGCGCGGATAAATTCCGGTGCAAGGTATTATCCCATGAATGAAACGCTGCGGGAAGCTTTTTACGAGGGGGAGTGGCATTTGGGAAAATGCGAGCCTCACAGCATTTTTCTGGGACAGGGAGATTACCCTTTAAAGGGGATGCACTTCGTTCTGGAGGCAATGGCGCTGCTTGCAGGGAAATATCCCGACTGTAAGCTGTACGTAGCGGGTAACAGCGTGATTTCCCGTAGGACACTGAAAGAAAAATTAAAGCTTCCGGCTTACGGAAAATACCTGCTTTCCCTGATAAAGCGGTACAGGCTGGAAGAATGCGTGGTGATGCTGGGAAAGCTGAGCGGGGAGGAAATGAAAGCGCGGTATCTGAAAAGCAGCGTTTTTGTGTGCGCCTCCGTTCTGGAAAATTCACCCAACACGGTGGGGGAGGCCCAGCTTCTTGGCGTACCGGTGGCAGCGTCTTTGGCCGGAGGGATTCCGGATATGATTACGGACGGCGAGGACGGCCTTTTGTTTCCGGTGGGGGACGCGGCAAAACTGGCGGAGGCAATAGAACGGTTGTGGGATACCGGTACGGATGAAAACGGCCTTTGTCTGGCGGAGCGGATTTCCGGGAAAGCAAGGAAGAGGGCCCGCGAGGTTCATAACGGTGAAACGAATTACCGGCGGCTTTTGCGTATTTATGAGGAAATTATACCTTAACAGACATTAAGCCGGGATTTATATATGAAAAATAAAGAATGGAGAAGAGTCATGTTTAAGAAAATTGATTTTCAGGAAGAGTTTTATCAGAAGCTGCGGGTGTTGGTGCTGCCCATCACAATCCAGAATTTTATGCTTGCGTTGGTGAGCGCGACGGACGCGGTTATGTTGGGGGCGGTAGACCAGACCTCCCTGTCGGCGGTTTCGCTGGCCGGTCAGATACAGTTCGTTCTGAGTCTGTTTGTCACCGGAATCGCCATGGGAGCCGGAATCATGGCGGCTCAGTATTGGGGAAAGAAGGACGCAGGCGCCATTGAATCGGTGATGCCCATCGCGCTTCGGGCAAACCTGATTTTCAGCGGATTTTTCACGATAGCGGCGGCTTTTGCGCCGGAGCTTCTGATGCGGATTTTTACCAGCGACGCGGCTCTTGTTTCCAGCGGCGCCATGTATCTTCGGGCGGTTGCGTTATCTTACCTGTTGTGCGGAATCTCGCAGGTTTATTTGATTTTATTGAAAAATACGGGATACGCGGCGGTAAGCTCCCGCATCAGTTCCACTGCGGTCGCGCTGAATGTGGTGTTGAACGCTTTATTGATTTTCGGACTTATGGGATTTCCGGCGCTGGGGATTCGGGGAGCGGCTTACGCTACGGTCTGCGCAAGGCTGGTGGAGCTTATCTGGAGCTACCTGGAAACGAAGCGTCCGGGTCACGTGCGGGTGATTTGGGGCGGTATGCTCCGGGCAGTGGACGAGGCTTTGCGTGGTGATTTCTGGCGGTACACCATGCCGGTTTTGGGGGCGTCTTTGGTATGGGGGATTGCCTACGTGCTGTACTCCGTGATTATGGGACATCTGGGAAGCGACGCGGTGGCGGCAAACTCCATCACAACCATTGCAAAGAGTCTTTTGTCCTGCCTGATTCGCGGCGTCAGCGGCGGCGCGGGAGTGATGATTGGAAACCTTCTCGGCGCGGGGGAACTGGCAAAGGCAAAAGAATACGGCGGCAGGCTTACCCGGATGGCGATTGTGGTGGGAATTGCGACCGGCGGCGTTTTGATGCTGATTTCTCCGGTTATCGTCAGGATTGCGCCTCTCAGCGAGACGGCGGCCCATTACCTGCAGTATATGCTGTTATTCTGCGGCCTGAATATTATGGCGCAGTCCGTAAACACCACCGTTCTGGACGGCATTTTCTGCGCGGGCGGCGATTCCAAATTCGATATGGTGGGAAATGTGGGAGCCATGTGGTGCTTCTCCGTACCGATGGGATTTTTGTCGGCGTTTGTTTTCGGTCTGCCTGTGATGGCGGTTTACTGTATCGTCAATCTGGACGAGATTGTCAAGCTGTGGGCGGTATATGTCCATTATAAAAAATACATATGGGTGAGGAATATTACGAGAGAAATGTAATACTTTTATTCATACATAAAAATGAAAAGGTTCGGGCAGGCTGCGGTTTGTCTGAACCTTTTTTATTTCTCAGGAAAGTACGGCCTGTAAAATAGATACGAACTTTTGCTCCAATAAGCCGGTACATATGGAACACCGCGTTTACTGCATTTTTTTGCACGAAATGAGTTTGTTTTGCACAAAAAAAGTTCATATCGTGATATATTGATACCCCTTCTACGGATATAATAATAAAAAATTGAAGGGTGTCCCATGAAAGACAACGAGATTACAATTACAGAAACGCTGGCGGAAATAGAGAAGCACCGTACAGAATATGCCATCCAGAGAGAGGAAGAAGAGGAGTATGTCAACCACAGCTACCGGGATGAGCAGATACTGATGCAGGCCATAAAGGACGGAAATGTCAAACTGGTGGAGCGGCTTTTGCAGACGCCTATGGCGTTTCCACAGGCGGTTGAAGGAAGTTCCCGCAAAAACGAGGAGTATATGACGGCTATCTGGGTGGGGCTTGTCGCCAGAGCTGCCATAGAAGCGGGAATTGCATCCCGGGAGAGCTTTCTGGTGAGCGACATTTTCTTAAAGCAGATTGCAGGAGCCATGGACGCCAGAGTGTATCAGGCAATCAGAAGGCGCGCGGCGCTCACGTATACCGGTCTGGTTGCGGAGTATCGGAAAAACGGTAAAAAAAGAATGTATGTGGGCGAATGCAAGAATTATATTGCAGTAAACATTTTTAAGCGTATCAGCAGCAGGGATGTGGCTGCTGAGCTGAATCTGAATGTAATCTATCTGGAGCGCATTTTCAAAGAGGAGGAAAAAATTACAATCGGGCGGTACATCCAGAGGGAAAAAATAAAGCGGGCAAAGAACATTTTAAAATATTCCGACCGCTCCCTCACAGAGGTCGGCGATTATTTGGGATATTCCTCCCAGAGCCATTTCGGAACGGCTTTTAAGAAAGAAACGGGAATGACGCCCAGACAATACAGGGACTCCAATCATGTAACAAAATATTGAGAAAGGAGAAGGGCCTGTGTGAAAAAGTGGAATTATGAATTTGACGTGCCGGATACCAAAAAGGTGCGGATGATTGTCCACACGGACTGCAAAAACGAGGCGGACGACCAGTTTGCCTTAGCTCATCACCTGATGACGCCGAAGTTCATTATTAAAGGAATTATCGGAGGTCATTTCAATATCAATCCTCAGGAATGGGGGGAGGGCAATACGGCCAGGGCCAGTGTGGACGAGATTAACAGGGTACTTTCCCTCATGGGAGTTTCGGGGGAGTACAGGGTGGCGGAAGGCGCCGGATATCCCCTTAAGGATGAGGAAACGCCAATGCCTTCGGCGGGGGCGGAGCTGATTATCGAGGAAGCCATGAAGGAGGATTCCCATCCTTTATATGTGGCGGCTCAGGGAGGGCTCACGGATATTGCAAGCGCGATATTGATGAAGCCGGAAATCACGTCCCGGATGACAATTATCTGGATTGGCGGGGCGCAGTATCCTGAAGGCGGTTTTGAATTTAACCTGATGCAGGACATTGCGGCGGCAAATGCCATCATGAAATCCAACGTGGAGCTTTGGCAGATTCCCATGAATGTGTATAAGCAGATGGCGGTTTCCCTTGCGGAGCTTCAAAAAAAGGTAATGCCCTGCGGTGAAATCGGAAATTATCTGTTCCGTCAGATGGTGGAATTCAACAATAAGCTGGCGCATATTCCACATTGGCCTCACGGAGAAATGTGGGGGCTTGGGGATTCGCCCACAATCGGAGTTTTGATGGAGGAGAGCGAGAAGACGGACGTTTTTGACATGATGAGAGCTCCCACCATTGCCTATAAAACCATGAAGTATTCTTTTGACAACAATAACCGGTCGATACGGGTTTATAACCAGGTGAACGCAAGGCTGACCTTAGAGGACTTTTTTGCCAAGCTTTCTATCAATTTCCCGCCGGAGCGGCCGTGAGGGAAAGGAGGGCGCATCAGGGAGAGGCTTTACCGCGTTTTATGAAAAGGTTATAAGACCGGAAAGAAACGTGTAAGTAATTTATGCATTTGCAAAACAATTAACAACAAATCGAAAGGGTGTGGAAAAGAATGGGCAGTAAAGCAAAGAAATTAAAAAGATACTTACCTTTGTATCTGATGTTTCTGCCGGGCGCATTGTATTTGCTGATTAACAACTACATTCCCATGGGCGGCCTTGTAGTGGCGTTTAAGCAATACAATGTAAGAAGCGGCATATGGGGGAGCCCGTGGAACGGAATTGAGAATTTCAGATTCCTGTTTGCAACTCCCGACGCCTGGGTGATTACCCGGAACACAATTCTTTACAATCTGGCGTTTATCGCCATCAATCTTGTGGTAGGAATCGCATTTGCTATTTTTATCTGCGATACCGTCAACAAGAAGCTGCAGAAGGTATATCAGAGCGCGATTTTATTTCCTTATCTGATGTCGGCAGTTATTATCGGTTACATTGTATTTGCATTCTTAAGTCAGAGCAGCGGTATTATGAATAATTCAATCCTTCCTCTGTTTGGAAAGGAACCGATTAACTGGGTTTTCGAGGGGAGCAGCGAAGGATGGAGTAAATCTGTGGATGGAGGGA
>CAMSTM010000011.1 GCA_947063675.1 uncultured Lachnospiraceae bacterium
TTCTAGTGCAGCGGACTTTTAACAGGAAGGAGGCAGTGGCATATGGCTTTTGCAACGGCCCCTTTCTTAAAATAATAAATTTACTTCCTCTAAGTAATTGACAGAAGCTAACACATTGTATACAATTATACATGGTTTCAAACTAAAGCGAGCGGAGGACAAGGTGATGGCTGAAGAAAACAGATTTTTTATGGACAGGCCGGTGGCGTTGAACACGAAAAATAACCTGTTGGAAATCGAAGAGCATATGTATATATTGGACGATGTGAAAAAGCCCAATGTGTTCAGAAATATGTTCCCGTATTCTGAAGTACCAAAGATTCCTTTTAATGACAGGATTGTACCGCATAATATGCCCAGAGATATCTGGATAACCGATACAACCTTCCGGGACGGCCAGCAGTCGCGGGCGCCCTATACTACAGAGCAGATTGTGACGATTTATGATTATCTCCACCGTCTGGGAGGCCCCAACGGCATGATTCGCGCCAGTGAATTTTTTCTGTACAGTAAAAAGGACAGGGATGCCGTCTATAAGTGTATGGAAAAGGGCTATCAGTTTCCGGAGGTCACAAGCTGGATACGCGCCAGCAAGGAGGATTTTAAGCTTGTCAAAGAGATTGGAATGAAGGAGACGGGTATTCTGGTGAGCTGTTCCGATTACCATATTTTCTTAAAGCTTAAAATGACCAGGCGGCAGGCTATGGAACATTATTTGAGCGTGGTGAAGGAGTGTCTGGATGAGGGAATCAGCGTAAGGTGTCATCTTGAAGATATTACAAGGGCGGACATTTACGGCTATGTGGTTCCGTTTTGCCTGGAGCTGATGAAGCTGATGGAGGAGTACAGGATTCCGATTAAAGTGCGGGCCTGCGACACTATGGGATATGGCGTTAATTATCCGGGAGCGGTTATCCCAAGAAGCGTTCAGGGAATTATCTATGCCCTGCATACCCATGCCGGAGTACCCCATGAAATGATAGAGTGGCACGGACATAATGATTTTTATAAGGCGGTGGTGAACTCTACCACGGCATGGCTGTACGGCTGCTGCGGTGTGAATACGTCTTTATTTGGTATCGGGGAGCGCACCGGCAATACGCCGTTGGAGGCAATGGTTTTTGAGTATGCACAGCTTAAGGGTGATTTGAACGGCATGGATACGACCGTCATCACCGAGCTTGCAGAGTATTATGAAAAAGAAATCGGATACCATATTCCTGAAAGGACGCCTTTTGCCGGAAAGAATTTCAATGTCACAAGAGCCGGAATTCATGCGGACGGGCTTCTCAAAAATGAGGAAATCTATAATATTTTTGATACAGACAAGTTTTTGAACAGGCCGGTTCTGTGCGCCGTATCCAATACTTCAGGGCTTGCCGGAATTGCCCATTGGATTAATACCTATTTCAAGCTGACCGGAGATAAGCAGCTTGACAAGGCCAGTCCTGTGGTTGCCGAAATCAAAAAATGGGTTGATAAGCAGTATGAGGACGGTAGGGTGACGGTAATCACGGACGGCGAGCTGATTTTACAGCTTGAAGAAGTATGTAAGAAATTAAATATCCCTGTAAAATGAAAACAGCGCCAACCCGAAGCCGTACTGTGCACAGGGATTGTCCGGCTTCGGTCAGCTGTTAAAAAAGATTAGAAAGCATGTGAAAACAAAATGAACAAATATGATTTGAAACAGGAAGTGACTGACAAATACTCTTTGAGGGGCAGGGTATTTCATAAGCTGAGAGAAGACATTTTAAACGGAAGATATAAGGAAAATGAGGAATTAAAAGAGGTTGCCATCGGAGAAGAACTTGGGGTGAGCCGGACGCCGGTTCGGGAAGCTTTCCGGCAGCTGGAGCTGGAGGGGCTGATACAGATTGTGCCTAATAAGGGAGCCTATGTGACCGGCATTACGGCAAAGGATGTGAAGGACATTTATATGATACGTTCTTCCCTGGAGGGGATGTGCGCCCGGCTGGCTACGGAGCATATTACGCCGGAGCAGCTTGCGGAGATGGAGGAAAACGTTTATCTTGCCAGTTTTCATGCATCCAAAGGGCATATGGAGCAGATGGCGGAACTGGATAACAGGTTCCACCAGATTCTTTACGAGGCATGCGATTCCAAAATGTTGCAGCATCTCCTGCAGGATTTTCACCAATATGTGATAAGAATCCGCAAAAAGACGCTGTCCGCAAGAGAAAGAGGAGGCGCCTCGAATGAGGAGCACCGGAGCATTATGGAAGCAATCAAGGCCGGAAAACCACAGGAAGCGGAGCGGCTGGCCACTTGCCATGTAAATAACGCTTATGATAATATTGTAAAAAACGGACTGTATGATTTTTTCAAATGACGCCGGCTATAACTAAAACTACAAAAAGGAAAGGATGAGTAAATATGGACAAGATTAAGATGACAACTCCCCTTGTGGAAATGGACGGGGACGAGATGACCAGAATCCTCTGGAAGATGATTAAGGATGAGCTCCTGCTTCCTTATATTGATTTAAAGACAGAATATTACGACCTGGGGCTTGCTTACAGAAACGAGACAGACGACCAGGTGACAGTGGACAGTGCAGAGGCCACGAAGAAGTACGGGGTAGCCGTCAAGTGTGCGACAATTACGCCCAACGGAGCCAGAATGACAGAGTACAATTTAAAGGAAATGTGGAAAAGTCCCAACGGAACCATCAGGGCGATTCTCGACGGCACGGTATTCCGCGCGCCCATATTGATAAAAGGGATTGTTCCCTATGTAAAAAACTGGACAAAGCCCATAACCATTGCCCGCCACGCCTACGGGGATGTTTACAAGAATACGGAAATCAGGGTTCCGGGCAAAGGAAAAGCAGAGCTGGTGTTCACGGCGCAGGACGGCACAGAGGTAAGGGAGCTGATTCACGAATTTGACGGTACCGGAATCCTTCAGGGCATACATAACACGGAGAAATCAATTTCAAGCTTTGCAAGGGCATGCTTTAACTATGCCATTGACACGAAGCAGGATTTGTGGTTTGCCACCAAGGACACCATTTCCAAAAAATACGACCATACCTTCAAGGATATTTTTCAGGAAATCTTTGATGCGGAATATAAGAGCAGATTTGAGGAGCTGGGCATTGAGTATTTTTATACCCTGATTGACGATGCGGTTGCCCGCGTTATCCGCTCCGAAGGCGGCTTTATCTGGGCCTGCAAGAACTATGACGGCGACGTAATGTCGGACATGGTAGCCACCGCCTACGGAGACCTTTCCATGATGACGTCCGTTCTGGTGTCGCCGGACGGCGTTTACGAATACGAAGCGGCACATGGAACCGTACAGCGCCACTATTATAAGCATCTGAAGGGAGAAGAAACCTCCACCAATTCCATCGCAACAATTTTTGCATGGACAGGAGCTTTGAGAAAAAGAGGAGAGTTTGACAATATACCGGAGCTGTCCGCCTTTGCGGATAAGCTTGAAAAAGCCTGCATCAAAACGGTGGAGGACGGAAAGATGACAAAGAGCCTTTCCCTGATTTCCACCTGTGAAAATCCTGTGATTTTGAACAGCCTTGATTTCATTAAAGCGATTAAAGAAACTCTTGATACGCTGCTTTAATGATGTTTGACGGATTCTAATATTGGCATGGGGATGCTCGAAGGCTGCTTTCTTGCCTTCGAGCTGTTTCCGGCCGGCCCAAAACCAGCATACAGCCTCATGCGCGTAACTTCCCCCCTTAAACCGACAATTCTTCCCACTTCTCATAAAGGCCCAGCAATTCCCCGTTCATTTCCTCCAGATTCCCTGCCAGCTCCTGAAGCTTTGTGGCATTGGTTGTATTCTCAGGAAGCAGCATATCGTTTTCAACCCCGGCAATCCTTTTTTCCAGAGCGGCAATGGCCTCCTCGCATTTCCTTAAATCGTTTTCTCTTTTCCTGGCCTTTGCCTGCTGTTCTTTTTTCGCCTGCCAGTCCAGTTTGTTTTCGGAAGGCGCTGAATCTTTCCCGGAGGAGGGTACGCTCCATGCGGGCAGAGCCTTTGACGAAGCTTCCTTTTTTTCAAGATAATAGTCATAGTTGCCCAGATACCCTGTAAGCTTTTTCTCTTTCAGTTCCAGAATCCGGCTGGCGGTACGGTTGATAAAGTAACGGTCATGGGAAACGTATAGCACAGTTCCCTCGTAGGAATTTAAAGCGTCCTCCAGAATTTCCTTGGAGGTGATGTCCAGATGGTTTGTGGGCTCGTCCAGAATCAGGAAATTGGCTTCGGAGAGCATCAGCTTGGCAAGAGATAAGCGTCCCCGCTCCCCGCCGCTCAAATCGCCGATTCTTTTATAAACGTCGTCTCCTGTAAAAAGGAAAGCCGCAAGGGTATTTCGGATTTCCGTCTGATTCAGATACGGGTATTCATCCGAAATTTCATCAAACAGCGTTTTGTCCATATGCAGCACGTGGTGGTCCTGGTCATAATACCCGATATGTACATTGGTTCCAAGGGTGATGGTTCCGGCGTCCGCATCAAGAAGCCCGTTGATAATTTTCAGGATGGTGGTTTTTCCGGTGCCGTTGTCACCGATGACAGCCACATGCTCCCCGCGCTTTAAATCCATGTCAATATCCGAAAAAAGCTGCCGGCTGCCAAAGGACCTGGACAGCCCTTCTATATGCATGACGTCATTACCGCTGACCACTCTTGGGGTCAGAGTCATGTGGATATCGGTGGCGGCTTCGGTGGGCTTTTCCAGAACATCCATTTTCTTTAACATCTTTTCCCGGCTTTCAGCTCTTTTAATGGACTTTTCCCGGTTAAAGGAGCGCAGCTTTTCGATAACCGCCTCCTGGTGTCTGATTTCCTGCTGCTGCTTTAAATAAGCGTTCAGGGCGGCGCTTCGAAGCTGCTCTCTTTTTACAGCATAATCGGAATAATTGCCTGTATAGGAGGCTGCCCTCGTCTGGTCGATTTCAATAATTTTCCCTGCAATTTTATCGAGAAAATAGCGGTCATGGGACACGATGAGTACAGCCCCTTTGTAATTTAAAAGATAGGTTTCCAGCCAGGCGATGGAGTTTAAATCCAGATGGTTGGTAGGTTCATCCAGAATAATTAAATCAGGTTTTAATAAAAGAAGTTTTCCCAGCGCAGTCCGGGTCTTTTCTCCGCCGGAAAGGGTGGCAACCTGTTTGGAAAAATCGGTTTCAGCAAACCCAAGTCCCTTTAATACGCCGGTGATTTCGCTTTTGTAGGCATAGCCGCCCGCCAGCTCAAAGGCATGGGTGAGCCGGGAATAGGCTTCCATAAGCTCCTCCAGCTTATGGCCGGACGCCTGTTTCATGGAAAGCTCTGTTTCCCGGATTTTTTCCTCCATGGCAATTACATCCGCCTTGGCGCTTCGCATCTCGTCATAAAGAGTATTATCGCTGTTTACGTTCTGATTCTGGGCAAGATAGCCGAAGGTTTTGCCCCTGGAGAGCGTTACAAGACCCTCGTCCGGGGCAAGCTCGCCCACGATAATGCGCAGCAGGGTGGTTTTACCGGCGCCGTTGATTCCCACAATCGCAGCTTTTTCATAGTCCTCAATGTGAAAGGATACTCCTTTTAATATGGTTTCTTCATTAAACGCTTTAGATATATTCTGACAGGATAAAATCATAATCTCATTCCTCATTTCACAGATTAGGTATTGCAGAGCTTATCCGCTGACTGCCTTTGCAGTAACAGTTACCAGTTTACATACCGGAAAAGGGAATGTCAATGAATTGACATTATTTTAACACTGTTATATATTATTAATTAAGCATTTGTCGCAGGCAAAAGCGCTGTCTGATTAATGAAAGCAAGGAGCTGGGGTAAGTGGATAACAAGGAAATTTCTCAGGCTGTAATCGCGCGGCTTCCCAGGTATTTCAGATATCTGGGGGAACTTAAAAACGACGGGATTGAAAGAATCTCATCGCAGGAATTAAGCGATATTATGAAGGTGACAGCCTCGCAGATACGACAGGATTTTAATAATTTCGGGGGGTTTGGCCAGCAGGGCTACGGTTATAAGGTAGAGTATCTCTATGAGGAAATCGGACGGATTTTAGGTCTTGATAAGACGCACAATCTGATTATTATCGGGGCGGGAAATCTGGGGCAGGCTCTGGCCAACTATATCAACTTTGAGCGGAGAGGCTTTTTATTTTTGGGGATTTTTGATAACAACCCAAAGCTTTACGGAATGAAGACGAGAAATATGGAGGTGCGGCCCATAGAGGAAATGGAGTCTTTTATAAAGGAAAATCAAATAGATATCGCAGTGCTGACTATCCCTAAATCGGGTGCGGTGGGGGTGGCGGAGCGGCTTGTGCAGTGGGGAATCAGAGGGATTTGGAATTTTGCCCACGTGGATTTAAATGTGCCGGAAAGTATACAGGTGGAGAATGTCCATCTGTCCGACAGTCTGATGAAGTTAATCTACAATGTCAACAGGGTAGAGGACGAGGAGGCATAAGATGGCAAGGAAGGATGATGTATTTAAGACGGCCCTTTCGGGGAAAAGAATACCGGTGCTTACACTGGACAGTAAGTGGCACCAGCTGTTTACCCAGGCAAAGCCGGACAGACGTATCAGGCGGCTGGAGGAAAAGCTGAACGAGCTGTTAAAAAGGCAGGGAAAGGCAAACACGGAAGTGAAGGAAATCAGAAAGCTGAAAAAACGCCTGATGCAGGAAATCGTGGAAAACGCTCAGGAGGCTTCCGTGGAAAATGACGGGAAGGCACAGAAAAAGGCGGAGGATAACAAACGGCTGATTGGCGACTGCAATAAGAAAATCGATGCCTATGAGGACGAACTGCTTTCTTTACCCAGGGAAATTGACGAAGTGAATATGGATTTGATGCTTGCCACCATGGACGTCTGCTATGACAGGCTCAAGGCAAACGAGGCGGAGATTACGGAGATTGCCAGATGGGCGGCGCAGGTAAAGGAAGAACTGAAAGAGAAGCTGGTCCGCAAGCAGGAAATGGAATCTATGAATCAGGGGCTTTACTCTTATATGCACGATATTTTCGGAGCCGACGTGATTGATATTTTTGATATGAAATATAAAAAGGACAACGGAAAGAAAGACTAGTATGGAATATGTTTTAAAAGCTGACGAGATGAAAGCATGCGACGAGTATACCATAAACGGAATCGGAATTCCGTCTATGGTGCTGATGGAGCGGGCAGCTCTTTCCGTGGTCAGAGCTCTCGAGGAAAGAAAAATACCGCTTAAGGGCAAAAAGGCGCTGATTGCGGCAGGAACAGGAAATAATGGCGGCGACGGGCTGGCAATAGGGAGACTTCTGTCCCGGATAGGGGCAGAGGTTACTTTTTATCTGGAAGGAAATCCGCAAAAGCTTTCCGTGGAAACGAAGGCGCAGGTACGAATATTAAAAAATATGGGGTTTTCCATTTTGAGCAAAACAGAGGATGATGAATATGATATGGTAGTGGACGCTCTGTTTGGAATCGGCCTGTCAAGAGAAATTACGGGAAGCTATAAGGAAGCAATAGAAAAAATTAACCGTCAAAAGGAGCGGGGAGCCTTTGTCTGCAGTGTGGATATTCCTTCGGGAATCTGTGCGGATACGGGAAGAATTTACGGATGCGCGGTAAAGGCGGACCTCACCGTAGCCTTTGCTTTTGCCAAAAGAGGACACCTCCTCTATCCGGGCAGGGCATATACGGGGGAGCTTGCGGTGGCGGATATCGGCATCACAAAAGCGGCTTTCGGGGAAACGTTTCCTTCCGGCTTTTATTACGGAAAGGAAGAACTTTCGGAGCTTTTACCCGGACGAAGTCCCTGGGGAAATAAGGGAACCTTTGGGAAAGTGCTTCTTCTTGCGGGAAGCCATGATATGAGCGGGGCCTGTATTTTATGCGGAAAGGCAATTCTGCGAACCGGCGCAGGCATGCTGAAAATCATAACCCCGTCCTGTAACCGGGAAATCGTCCAGCAATCCCTTCCCGAAGTGTTGCTGTATACCTTTGAGGGGAAACCGGACGGGGAAGCGGTAAAAAAGGCGCTGCTTTGGGCGGACGTCGTGGTGGCCGGGCCGGGAATGGGATGCGGCGAAGCGTCATATCGGCTGCTTTCGCAGGTGCTTGAGACAGCTTCACATCCCATGGTGATAGATGCGGACGGACTGAATCTGCTTTCCATGCACAAGGAACTGCGGGAACTGGCAGGAGGGCACAAAAACGCTTTGATTCTCACGCCCCATCCGGGAGAGCTGATGCGCCTTATAAAGGCCGCGCCCGCCGAAGCTGCCCCCATACAGGCCGGGCATCAGCGGGAAGTTTCGGTACAAAGCGCGTATCTGCAATCTGAGGCTTTCGGGGATTTGATGACAGAATATCCCGCAAACAGGGAAACCATAATCAGAGGTCTGGCAAAAGAGCTGAAAGCGATTGTGGCGGCAAAAGACGCGGCAACACTGGTGGCGGAGGACGGGAGAGAGGAGATTTTCTTTAATACATCGGGAAATGACGGCATGGCGGCGGCGGGAAGCGGAGACGTGCTGGCCGGAATTATCGGAGGACTGGCAGCTCAGGGCATGAACGGATTTGAAAGCGCGTGTCTTGGCGTTTATCTGCACGGCCTGGCGGGCGACGAGGCGCGAAGGAAACTGGGAGCTTACGGGATGCTGGCGGGGGATATCTGCGAAAGTATTCCTGATGTGATGCGGAAGGCATCGCCGGTCTGAACGAAGGCGCCGCGAAATACGCCGGGCAGCATATGCGGATTTGTTACCATAAGCTGGCTTACGGAGCGTGAAAGCTATGGTACAAAGTGCAGGCAAAGGGAAGGAAAAGGGAATGAAGAAAGAGGAGTATGAAAGAGTTTACGCGGAAGTGAATCTGGACGCCGTGAGCAGCAATTTAAGGCATATGAGGGAAAACCTTTCTCCGGGGACAAAAATTATTGCAGTAGTGAAGGCGGACGGCTACGGCCATGGGGCGGTTCCCATTGCAAGGGAACTGGAAAAGACGAAAGAGGCGGACGGATTTGCAGTTGCCACGGCGCAGGAAGCTTTTTCCCTGAGGGAGGCCGGAATTCTAAGTCCCATTTTAATTTTGGGATATTGCTTCCCGAATGACTATGAACGTCTGATAGAAGAGGAAATTCGGATAACTGTGTTTCGGAGAGATACATTAAAGGAGCTTTCCGATATTTACAGGACGAATATGAAAAACGGGCTTTTGAAAAAGGCCAGAGTACATATTAAAGTGGATACCGGGATGAGCCGTATCGGAATTTTGCCGGACGAGAGCGGGCTTTCTTTTGTGGAGGAAGCTTTTGCAACGCCGGGGGTGGAGGTGGAAGGGATTTTTACCCACTTTGCAAGGGCGGACGAAGCCGACAAGGGATATGCCAAAAGGCAGCTTTCGCTGTTTCAGGATTTTTTGTCCCTGATAAAGGAAAGCTGCGGCAGGGAAATCCCTATAAAGCATTGCGCCAACAGTGCGGGGATTATGGAGCTGACCGAAGCTTCGATGGACGCCGTCCGCGCCGGAATCGCCCTCTACGGCCTGTGGCCCTCCGGCCAGATGAAAAGAGACAGAATTCCCTTAATCCCGGCGCTTTCCCTGTACAGCAGGATTGTTTTTGTAAAGGAAATCGAAGCCGGAACAGCCGTCAGCTATGGGGGAACTTTTGTGGCGAAGGAAAAAATGCGGATTGCCACCATACCGGCAGGGTATGCGGACGGTTACCCCAGAGGCCTGTCGGGGAAAGGATATGTACTGATACACGGAAAAAAAGCGGGCATTTTAGGCCGGATATGCATGGACCAGTTTATGGTGGACGTGACGGATATTCCGAAAGCCCGGGAGGGGGATATTGTCACACTGATAGGGCGGGACGGAGACGAACAGATTACCATGGAGCAGGCCGGGGAACTGTCGGGAAGATTTAATTATGAATTTGCCTGCTGCCTTGGCAGCCGGGTGCCGCGGTATTACCGAAAGGGCGGACTTCTCTGCGGACAGGATTATCAGAATTTTTAGGCTCGTTTGAATACCTTCTGACAATACGGTTATACTACCTATTATTAAAATATCCTGTTGGAAAGAAGGGTTGAAAAGTGAAAAGAGGGGATATTTACTATGCGGATTTGCGGCCGGTTGTAGGCTCTGAGCAGGGCGGGGTCCGTCCGGTGCTGATTGTCCAGAATGACGTGGGGAACAGACACAGCCCGACTGTAATCTGTGCGGCAATTACATCTAAAATGAATAAGGCAAAGCTGCCCACCCATATAGAATTAAATGCGGGAAGGTACGATATGGTTAAGGATTCCGTGGTTTTGTTAGAGCAGCTTCGCACGATAGACAAGAAAAGGCTGAAGGATAAGGTATGCCATCTGGACGAGGATATTATGCGGCGGGTAAACCGCGGTCTTATGGTCAGTCTGGAACTGGATACATAGTATTGACGATAAGAGCGCAAGATGATATAGTTTAATGTGGAATTTTACGAGTGTACCGGAGGACATCTGCGGTATCGGAATAGGAGATGAAATAAAAATGGACGATGGCGGGCCTACGGCCAGTTGTATCTTTTTTTTCGCGTTGCTTCTGATTGACATGCTGTTTTATGGATTTGGCGAGGCGGTCAAGGAGTTAAACGCAAAGGAGCTTTCCGAGCAGTTTAAGGAGAAAGGAAACAACGGACAGCGCGCTTCGCGGGCTGCCCGTATGTCAGGCAAAAAGGCGGAGCGCCTTTACAAAATCACCATAAGCCCGGGGCAGTATATCAATACTGTCCAGCTGGTGGTCACGTTAATCAATCTGGTGATGGGGGCGTTTTTTCTGGGGGTGTTCGGACGTGTCGCGAGAAAGCTTCTGGAAAAGGGAGTTTTTGAGAAGCTGGAGGGCATGTCGGTCTCACCGGCAGCGGTTTCCGTTATTGCGGTGATTCTTTCCGGCGCGGTGCTGCTTTACATATTGCTTACCTTCGGGGTGCTGATTCCTAAAAAGCTGGGCGTGAGGTATGCCGGCAAATGGGCTTTTGCCTGTATCAATCCCATCTATTATATCACCAGAATATTCAGCCCGGTAACCGGCCTGGTATCTGTTACCGCCAAAGGGGTTCTCAGGATTTTCGGAATTCACGCGGACGCAGGCGCGGAGGATGTGACGGAAGAGGAAATCATATCCATGGTCAATGAAGGGCATGAGCAGGGCGTGCTAATGGCTTCGGAAGCGGAGATGATTACTAAAATCTTTGAGTTCGGCGACAAGGAAGCCCAGGATATCATGACCCACAGAACCAATATTCTTGGCATTGATAAGGATATGACGTTAGGCGACGCCATCAATTACATGCTCAGCGAAAGCAAAAGCCGTTTTCCGGTTTTTGAGGAAAATCTGGATAACATCATCGGTATTCTTCATTTCAGGGACGCCATGCGCTTTCACAGGCAGGAGGGAAATATGGGGCTGCCGGTTTCGGAGATTCCGGGGCTTCTCAGAGAGGCTACCTTTGTCCCCGAGACGAAAAATATAGACGCTTTGTTTGAAAGTATGCAGCACACCAAGACGCAGATGGTGATTGTGGTGGATGAGTACGGACAGACAATAGGGCTGATTGCCATGGAGGATATCCTTGAGGAAATCGTCGGAAATATTCTGGACGAATATGACGAGGACGAGGAGCATATCGAGGAGACCGGAAATGCCGACGAATATATAATAGAAGGAATCACGCCTCTCGAAGAGCTGGAGGAGCGGTTTGATATTTCCTTTAATGAAAAGGAATTTGACACTTTAAACGGCTTTATGATTTCCAAAATGGATAAGATTCCGGAGGAAGACGAGGAGTTTTCCATTAACGTGGACGGCTATGAATTTAAAATCATGCAGGTTGAAAACAGGATGATAAAGAGCGTTCTTGTAAAAAGGCTTCCCGATAAAAAGGAGGCGGGGGACGCGCGCAGTTCAGAGGAAGAAGCAAAAGACCCGCAGTAGGCTGCGGGAATGAAACAGGCTTTCAGGATGGAGGAAAAAATGTCAGGACATTCAAAATTTGCAAACATCAAGCATAAGAAAGAAAAAAACGATGCGGCCAAAGGGAAAATTTTTACAATTCTCGGACGTGAAATCGCGGTGGCGGTAAAGGAAGGCGGGGCTGATCCTTCCAACAATTCCAGGCTGGCCCAGGTAATCGCAAAGGCAAAAGCCAACAACATGCCAAACGATACCATTGACAGGGGAATCAAGAAAGCGGCCGGGGACGTGGGGAACGTTAATTACAAATATGTGACCTACGAGGGATACGGCCCGGGCGGAACGGCAATTATCGTGGACGCCCTTACGGATAACCAGAACAGAACGGCGGCCAATGTGAGGAACGCTTTCACAAAGGGAAACGGCAACGTGGGCACGCCCGGCTGCGTTTCTTTCATGTTTGACAAAAAGGGACAGATGATAATCGACAAGGAGGAGTATGAGGGGGATGCCGACGAGCTTATGATGCTGGCTTTAGACGCAGGCGCGGAGGATTTTTCCGAGGAGGAGGACAGCTACGAGGTGCTTACCGCCCCCGATGATTTTGACAAAGTGCAGCAGGCTCTTGCGGACAGCGGAATTACCTTTGTCTCTGCGGAAGTCACCATGATTCCGCAGAATTATGTGGAGCTTACGGACGAGGCAGCATTGAAGGGGTTGCAGAAGATACTGGACCTTTTGGACGAGGACGACGACGTACAGTCAGTGTACCATAACTGGGATGAATAAGAAATGGAAAATCTGTAATTTTATATGGGTACTGGCCGCAATAGCAAGCCGGACAGTCTATTTCCTCTTAAGCCGAAGCGGCGAAGGGCTTGCCGGTTTTCTGGGGCTTTCCCCAAAGCCGGTTCTCGATACATACGGATATTTTGAATACGCCATGATTAGGACCGGCGGGAGCGAAAGAGTACTGTCCGCCGGGCTGTCTGCCGGCTATGGAGAAAATCTCTCCCGGCTTTTGCGGTTTGTGGGAAACAAAACGGAGGCGGTCTGCGTTTATCAGCTTGTTTTACAGATATTGTGGCTGCTTCTTTTTTTCGCGGGGATGAGCCTTTTGTTTGGGCGGCTTGCAGGAATAACGGCGGGAAGTATTTTGATTTTGTCGCCCTGGATAATGAACACGGTGTTTGTGATTTGTCCAGAAAATTATTACATGCTTCACTGGACAATTGTCCTGGTGATTCTGGGCTGTCTGCAGAAGCCTTTAAGGAATAAGGGGCTGAACAACTTTGGAAGGCTCTGCCTGATTGTGATGGGCTTTTATCTGGGCGTAATCTGTATCCGAAACTCCCTTGGGATTTACCTCCCCCTCTGGCTGTTTTGCGCGGTGGCGGCAGGGATTGCCAGCCAGTGGAGTTTCAATATTATGAGAAAGAAGAACCGGAGGACTGAGGCGGAAGAAAACGAAAGAGAGAGTGCTGTGAAAAATACCGGAACGCCAGTAAAAGAGGACAGGAAAGTGCCGGTGGAGGAAAAACAGGATAATTACTTCATCGCGGAGGACGGCAGAAGGATAAAGTATATTGAGAATCCTCTTCCGGGACCGAAAAAACACGTGAAGCGGGAAATGGATTTTGATTTGAAAGAGGTTGACGATTTGATGGATTTTCCCGATGAAAACGAATTTGATTACAAAATTAAAGAAAACGACGATTTCGACTTTTGATGTATAAAAAAATAACAGGGAAGTATACTAAATGAGACTGCATAAGCATTGTATAAACGCTGCTTATGCAGTCTTTTTATAGTAATCAGAAAAGAGGTGTAAGTATGTCAGATAAGAATAAGAAGATAGACGAAGAAAAGCATAGAAGTGAAAAAATCGAAGAAACCGGTCAGGTTACCCTTGACAAGAATGAAAAATCCCATACCATTCACCTGATTACCGTCATCGGTGAAGTGGAGGGGCATGACAATCTCGGCAACAATTCCAAAACCACCAAATACGAACATATTCTTCCCGAGCTGGCGGCTATTGAAGACAGCGGCAATATTGACGGCGTGCTGATTTTGTTAAACACCATGGGAGGCGATGTGGAGGCTGGCCTTGCCATTGCTGAAATGATTGCTTCCTTAAGCAAGCCCACCGTTTCCCTTGTGCTGGGGGGAAGCCATTCCATCGGCGTGCCCATAGCCGTAAGCACGGATTATTCCTTTATTGTTCCCACGGGAACCATGGTAATCCATCCTGTGCGGATGAACGGGATGGTGATTGGGGTGCCCCAGACATTCGATTATTTCCGGCAGATTCAAAACAGGATTACAGGCTTTGTGTGCAGCCACTGTAAAATCAACAAAGGAAGGTTCGAGGAGCTGATGATGGAAACCGGCGTGCTCACAAAGGATGTGGGAACCATTCTTGTGGGAGAGGAGGCGGTTGCCGAGGGCATCATCAATGAAACGGGCGGAATCAGCAAAGCCATGGATAAGCTGCATGCAATGATAGATAAAAAGAAAAAGACAAAGCAGAATAATAAATAATTGGATACAAAATATCGTTTGTTGGTGACAAGGGTGAATGAAGATGCTATACTATATGGGATTCTTAAAATGCCGGTCAGGCTTTTGGGGATGAAAAACTGAGTACCCAGGATACCAGGGGGAGTATTTGGTATGGCACAGACAAAGAAAAGCAGCGCAGGGCGAAGCCGGCAGAGCGGCAGGGGAAAGAGCCGCTCGGGCAGGGCTTATCAGAATAAAAGAACAAGTGAACCAATGGACGTGGCAATCAGAAATGAAATTTTTCTGATTATTTTGTTTGCGGTTGCCGCCTTTTTATTTGTATGCAATTTTGGCATTGCAGGAGTAGTGGGAAATACCCTCAGTAACGTGATGTTCGGCATTTTCGGCCTGACGGCCTATGTGATGCCGCTTGTTATTTTCCTTATGATTGCCTTTGGAATGGTAAACAGCGGGAGTCCGGTCGCCGCCCGCAAGCTGGTGGCGGGCGTATTGCTGTTTCTGATTGTGGGGATTGTGTGCGATTTGTTTACGGGCGCGCCTCAGGCGACGGAAAGCTATCAGATAAAGGAAATCTACGGAAGATGCAGCGAAGCTCACAGCGGCGGCGGCGTAATCGGCGGTTCCCTGGCTTACTTTGGCTGCCGTTTTCTGGGAATGATTGGCACGGTGCTGGTGCTTTTGGTGGCAGCCATTATTGCCATTGTGGTTGTAACGGAAAAATCTTTTGTGTCCGGCGTGAAATCCGGCGGCCGGAAGGTTTACGAGCGTTCCATGGAGGAGCGGGCCTATCGGCAGGAGCGGGCAAAGGAGCGCAGAGCGCAGCAGGAGGAAGTGCGAAAGCGCAGAGAGGAAGAAAAAAAGCAAAGAGCTCTGGAGCGCGAGGATGAAAAGATTCTCCGCATGGATAAAAAGGTTACCGGAGTGATGTTAGATACCGCGCTCACCGGCAAAGCAGAGGAAAAGAGCAGAGTGCGGGATGATTTGCATGAAATCAACCTGACTGATTTTGACGAGCAGATAGAGCTGGCGGCGGAAAATCCGGCGCAGGAGGAGACAGGTAAGAACGAAGCTTTCAATTTTGACAATATCAGGATTAACAGCGCTTATCTTGAGGAAGCAGGTTCGGGCACGGAGGGAGACGACGAGCTTTCCGAAATTACAGACGTTTTTGCGCCTGTGGAAGAAGAAACAGGGGAGCTTCCCGCTGAGGATTTTGAGGAGCCGGATAGCCGGGGATTCATGGAGCCGGAGCATCAGAGCGCTTTCGGAGCGGTATCCGGAGCCGGAAAGCCAATGACAGGAAATCAGGCAGCGATGCCGGGCGCAGGTCCGGCAGGGAAAGCAGCGGCAGCGGCGCAGGATAAGGGCCCGGCAGGGAAAGCAGCGGCAATTTCCGCCGGAGGAGGCCTGACGGATAGCGCAGGGGCCGGGAATCCGGCGTCCGGGACAGGGGCAAAGCCGGCAGTTCCTAAAAAATACATATTTCCGCCCGTCAGTAAGCTGGCGAAAGGGCAGAAGGGCGCCGGCGGCGATTCCGCAAGAGAATTAAAGGAAACGGCACAAAAGCTGCAGCAGACACTGCAGAATTTCGGTGTGCGCGTAACTGTTACGGATATCAGCCAGGGGCCGTCTGTTACCCGGTTTGAAATGCAGCCGGAGCAGGGCGTCAAGGTGAGCAAAATCGTAGGGCTTTCCGACGATATCAAGCTGAATCTGGCGGCCACGGATATTCGTATCGAAGCGCCTATTCCCGGCAAGGCGGCCGTGGGAATCGAGGTGCCCAACAAAGAAAATATGACGGTTGCTCTCCGGGATTTGATAGAAAGTAAGGAATTTAAGGATTTTCCCTCCAAGCTTGCCTTTGCGGTGGGAAAGGATATCGGCGGCAAGGTGGTGGTGGCGGATATCGCCAAAATGCCCCACATGCTGATTGCAGGGGCAACCGGCTCGGGCAAATCCGTCTGCATTAATACGCTCATAATGAGTATTTTGTATAAGGCCCACCCCGATGATGTGAAGCTGATTATGGTTGACCCCAAGGTGGTGGAGCTCAGCGTTTATAACGGGATTCCGCATCTGCTGATTCCCGTTGTGACAGACCCCAAAAAGGCATCGGGTGCGCTGCAGTGGGGCGTTGCCGAGATGACGGACCGCTACCAGAAGTTTGCCGATTTTAATGTAAGGGATTTAAAGGGGTATAATAAGAAGGTGGAGGCCATGAAGGATAAGGGGGACGAAAACGCTCCGGCGAAGATGCCCCAGATTGTCATTATCGTTGACGAGCTGGCGGACCTTATGATGGTCTGCCCCGGCGAGGTGGAGGAGTCTATCTGCCGTCTGGCGCAGCTTGCAAGAGCGGCGGGGATTCATCTGGTGATTGCCACCCAGCGGCCTTCTGTGGACGTTATCACGGGGCTGATTAAGGCCAATATGCCAAGCCGTGTGGCTTTCAGCGTATCCAGCGGCACGGATTCCAGAACCATACTGGATATGGTGGGAGCGGAAAAGCTCCTTGGAAAGGGCGATATGCTCTTTTATCCCCAGGGATACACCAAGCCTGCCAGAGTCCAGGGCGCTTTCGTTTCCGACAAGGAAGTGTCGGACGTGGTGGAGTTTCTCAAAAATCAGACGCTGGGAAACATCAGCTACAATTCCGATATTCAGGAAAAAATCACCACCATGGGAAGCAGCGCGGGCGCATCCTCCGGCGACGGCGGAGAGAGGGACCAGTATTTTGTGGAGGCTGCCAGATTTATCATTGAAAAGGACAAGGCTTCCATCGGCATGCTGCAGAGAATGTTTAAGATTGGCTTTAACAGGGCGGCACGGATTATGGACCAGCTCTGCGAGGCCGGCGTGGTAGGCGAGGAGGAGGGGACGAAGCCCCGGAAGGTTTTGATGAGTCAGGAACAGTTTGAGCAGTACATAGAGGAATCATTGTAGATTGTGGAGGGCATGGGATGAAAACGGATATTCAAATTGCTCAGGAGGCAGAGCTTTTACCGGTTACGGAGGTTGCGGCAAAGCTTGAAATCGGGGAAGACGAGCTGGAGCTTTACGGGAAATATAAGGCGAAGCTTTCCGAAGAATATATGGAAAAGCTTTCCGGGAGGCCGGACGGAAAGCTGATTTTAGTGACGGCAATCAATCCGACGCCGGCAGGGGAAGGAAAGACAACTACCAGCGTGGGACTTGGCCAGGCTTTCGGCGTTTTAGGGAAAAAGGCGGTAATTGCCCTGCGGGAGCCCTCCTTAGGCCCCTGCTTTGGCATCAAGGGAGGAGCAGCCGGCGGCGGTTACGCCCAGGTGGTGCCTATGGAGGATTTGAACCTTCATTTTACGGGTGATTTTCATGCGATTACCTCTGCCAACAACCTGCTTGCGGCGCTTCTTGACAATCATATCCAGCAGGGGAATGAGCTGGGGATTGATACCCGGCAGGTAGTCTGGAAAAGATGCCTTGATATGAACGACAGAGTTTTGCGCAACGTAGTGGTGGGACTTGGCGCCAAAGCTGACGGGACTGTCAGGGAGGACCATTTCGTGATTACCGTGGCGTCGGAAATCATGGCGGTTTTATGCCTTGCCTGCGACATGAAGGATTTGAAGGAGCGGCTTGGCAGAATCGTAGTGGCGTATAACTACAAAGGCGAGCCGGTAACCGCCGCGGATTTGCAGGCGGTGGGCGCTATGGCGGCGCTTTTAAAGGACGCCATGAAGCCCAATCTGATTCAGACACTGGAGCATACCCCGGCGCTGGTTCACGGCGGTCCTTTTGCAAATATCGCCCATGGCTGTAATTCCGTGCGCGCCACAAAGACAGCGCTTAAGATGGCGGATTATGTGATTACAGAGGCAGGCTTCGGCGCAGACCTGGGAGCGGAGAAATTTTTTGATATCAAATGCCGGATTGGGAATCTGAAACCCGACGCCGTGGTGCTTGTGGCTACCGTCCGTGCCTTAAAATACAACGGAGGCGTTTCTAAGGCGGAGCTTTCCGGGGAGAATCTTGACGCGCTGAAAAAGGGCATTGTAAATCTGGAAAAGCATATGGAGAATCTTCAAAAATACGGAGTGCCTGTGGTTGTCACCCTGAACAGCTTTGTCACGGACACGCAGGCGGAGATTTCCTTTGTAAAAGAATTCTGCGAGGAAAAGGGCTGTGAGTTCGCCGTCTCCGAGGTCTGGGAGAAGGGCGGAGAGGGAGGAACGGCCCTGGCGGAAAAGGTTCTTCAGGTTCTGGAAGAAAAAGAAAGCAATTTCAGGGTTTTATATGAGGATAATGTAAGCCTTGAGGAGAAAATCGAAACCGTGGCAAAAGAAATTTACGGGGCGGCCGGGGCGGATTATACTCCGCTGGCCCGCAGGCAGCTGAAAGCCCTTACGGATTTGGGCTTCGGAAATCTGCCGGTCTGCATGGCAAAAACGCAATATTCCCTTTCCGACGACCCGGCGCTTTTGGGACGGCCGGAAAATTTCAGAATAAACGTAAGAGAAGCCTATGTCAGTGCCGGAGCCGGTTTTGTGGTGGTGCTTACCGGAGCTGTTATGACAATGCCGGGGCTTCCCAAAAATCCGGCGGCCTTTGCCATTGACGTTGACGACGAGGGCGTGATTACGGGGCTGTTTTAAGGAAGGAATAAATTTATGGCAATGATAATTGACGGTAAGGAGATTTCCTTGCAGGTAAAGGATGAAATAAAGAAAAAAGTGGAGGCTCTTAAGGGACAGGGAAAAGAGATAACCCTTGCCGTGATTCAGGTCGGAGACAACCCGGCCTCCACCGTTTATGTGAGAAATAAAAAGCGGGGGTGCGAGTATACCGGCATCCGTTCCCTTTCCTATGAGCTTTCCGGCGATGCCGCCGAGGAGGAGCTTCTTGCCCTTGTGGAGGAGCTGAATGAAAGAGAGGACGTAAACGGCATTTTAGTGCAGCTTCCTCTGCCGCCCCATATGGATGAGGACAGGGTGATAAGCGCGATTTCCCCGCTTAAGGATGTGGACGGCTTTCATCCTCAGAATGTGGGAAATCTGTGTATCGGCCGTCCGGGCTTTGTATCCTGTACGCCCCTTGGAATTATCCAGCTCCTGAAAAGAAGCGGCATTTCCATAGAAGGGAAAAAATGCGTGGTGCTTGGCAGAAGCAACATTGTGGGAAAGCCCATGGCGCTTTTACTGCTTCGGGAAAATGCAACCGTCACCATTGCCCACTCCAGGACTGAAAATTTGAAAGAAGTAACGCGGGAAGCAGACATTTTGATTGCGGCGGTTGGAAGGGCCAAAATGATTACCGGGGAGTATGTAAAAGAGGGGGCGGTAGTTATTGACGTTGGCATTAACAGAGATGAGAATAACAAATTGTGCGGGGACGTTGATTTTGATACGGTGGAGCCTGTGTGCAGCGCTATCACTCCGGTTCCGGGAGGCGTCGGCCCCATGACAATTGCCATGCTTCTTCATAACTGTTTAGAATCCATAGAAAGAGAATGATATGAAGTGTCCTAATTGTGGATGTGAAATAAAAGAGGGCCATCTTTACTGCGAAACCTGCGGGACGGAAATCCAGATGGTTCCCGATTTCGAGCCTGAAATTGAAAACAGCATAATGGAGACGCTCTCTAATCTGGCGGAAGGAATCAGAGGAAAGAACCGGGCGGAAAAATCCCCCAAGGGGAAAAACGCCCATAACGGAGAGGACGGAAAAGAGGCGGGAGAGCCGGATGAAAGCCGCGGGCAGCCGGAAAAAAACCGGTGGAAGGACAGAAAATGGGTGCTTGTCAGCCTGGTTACTTTCATTGTTGCCACACTGGTCATTGTTTTTGTGGCTGTGTATATGTACCGCGGGTATTCCGTCCCTTACCAGACCCGAAGAGCCAGAGCTTATGCGGAAAGCGGCGATTATGCAAAAGCAATTGAATGTCTGGAAAGAGCCAGAGGCCTCCGCAGCGATATTGCAGAGCTGGTTTTGCTGGAAGCGGATTACTGCTACCAGTCGGGGGATAAGGAGAGGGCGGCGGATATTCTTTTAACGCTTGTGGGAAAGGAATATCTTGAGTATGAAGACAAAGAAAAATTATATGAAAAAATTATAGATATTTATAACGAAGAAGACAGATATGAGGATATCAATGAGCTGCTCATTTCCTGTACGGACAGCGAGATTGTCAACCATTTTCAGCAGTTTCTGGCGCTTCCGCCTGAATTCGGGTATGAATCGGGAAGCTATGACGAGGTCATTACGTTAAAGCTCAGCGCAAATACTGCCGGAACGATTTACTATACGTTAGACGGGAGCGAACCGGATGAGAGGAGCCAGATTTACACAGCGCCGCTGATTTTGGAATCCGGCGACTATCAGGTTACGGCTGTTTTTATCAATGAGTATGGAATCAGAAGCGACTCGGCAAGAAACTGGTACATGATTAACCTTTCCGTGCCCGATGCGCCGGAGGTTCCTGTTGCCAGCGGAGATTACGACACGCCGGTTAAAATTGAGGTGATTGTGCCGGAAGGAGGAACCGTATACTATACCACGAACGGCGCCACGCCCGACGCCTACAGCCAACAGTATACAGGCCCCATAGCAATGCCTTTAGGGAGAACCAATTTCAAATTTGTGGCAATTTCGGAGGAGGGTGTTTCCAGCGAAATTGTAAACCGCAGCTATTCTCTTGCTCTGGATACGGATATCACAGTGACAAGGGCGGTGAATATCATTGTGGACGCGCTGTATAGACGGAGAGTATTGTCGGATTTGCAGGGGCATTCTTATGGAATAGAGGGAAAATATGTATTTAAGTATGATTCTATTGTGGAAATTCCCAATTTAGGTTATTATTATATTTTGAATGAGTACGTGGAGGATAACAGCGGAAATCAGACAAAGACAGAGCGGCTTTACGCGGTGGAGGTAAATACGGGTGCGCCCAACCGCCTGATTTACGATGAAAACGGAAAGATGGGATTAATTCCCCTGAACTAAAAATCTATTAAATTATAAGGAGCGGGAAATGTATAAGATAGTAGAAGCAAAAGAGCTTGCGGCCAATATTTATTATATGGTGGTGGAAGCAAAACGAGTGGCGAAATCATGTGAACCCGGGCAGTTTGTAATTGTCAGAACCGATGAAAACGGAGAGCGTATCCCTTTAACTATCTGCGATTACGACAGGGAAAAGGGGACAATAACGATAGTGTTCCAAATCGTGGGAGCGGCGACCAGAATGATGTCCGCTTTGAAAGCCGGGGATGCCTTTCATGATTTTGTCGGGCCTTTGGGCTGCCCGTCGGAATTTATCTCGGAGGATTTGGAAGTATTAAAAAAGAAGAAAATGCTGTTTGTGGCCGGCGGCGTGGGAACTGCGCCGGTATATCCCCAGGTGAAATGGCTCCATGAAAGGGGAATCGACGCAGACGTGATTGTGGGCGCCAAGACAAAAGACCTTCTGATTCTCGAGGAGGAAATGAAGGAGGCTGCCGGCAATCTTTACATAACAACGGACGACGGTTCTTATGGGAGAAGCGGAATGGTGACGCAGACTATCACGGATTTGGTAAACGAGGGAAATCACTACGATGTGTGCGTTGCTATCGGCCCTATGATTATGATGAAATTTGTCTGCAAGCTGACCAAAGAGCTGGGGCTGCCCACCATTGTCAGCTTAAATCCCATTATGGTGGACGGCACAGGCATGTGCGGAGCCTGCCGTGTGACCGTAGGCGGAAAAGTGAAATTTGCCTGTGTGGACGGGCCGGAGTTTGACGGCCATCAGGTGAATTTTGACGAGGCCATGCAGCGTCAGCAGATTTATAAAACAGCCGAGGGCAGAGCCTTCCTCAAAGAAAAGGAGGGGGATACCCACCATGGAGGCTGTGGAAATTGCGGAGGTGACAAATGATGGATGTATTAAAGAAAGTTCCGGTAAGAGAGCAGGATGCGAAGGTGCGTGCCGCCAATTTTGAGGAGGTATGCCTTGGTTATAATATGGAAGAGGCGATGGAAGAGGCGGAAAGATGCATTAACTGCAAAAATGCACAGTGCGTCAAAGGCTGTCCGGTGGCAATTGATATTCCCGGCTTCATACAGAAAGTAAAGGAAGGCGATGTGGAAGCAGCCTATCAGGTAATCAGCGAGGCGTCCTCACTTCCGGCAGTGTGCGGGCGGGTATGCCCCCAGGAAAGCCAGTGCGAGGGGAAATGCATCCGCGGAATCAAGGGAGAGCCCATTTCCATCGGAAAGCTGGAGCGTTTTGTGGCGGACTGGGCCGGTGAAAAAGGAATTAAGCCTCAGTGCAGCGCGGAGAAAAACGGTAAAAAGGTTGCCGTAATCGGTTCCGGCCCGGCAGGACTTTCCTGTGCGGGAGATTTGGCAAAGCTTGGATATGAGGTGACGATTTTTGAAGCCCTCCACGAGCCGGGCGGCGTGCTGGTATACGGAATTCCCGAATTCCGTCTTCCCAAGAGCGCGGTTGTGGCGAAGGAAATTGAAAACGTAAAGTCATTAGGCGTTAAGATAGAGACAAATGTGGTGGTGGGCAAATCCGTTACCATCGACGGGCTGCTGGAGGAAGAAGGCTTCGACGCGGTGTTTATCGGTTCCGGCGCGGGCCTTCCCAAATTCATGGGAATTCCCGGCGAGCAGGCAAACGGCGTATTTTCTGCAAACGAATACCTGACCAGAAGCAATCTTATGAAGGCCTTTGACGAGGAGTCCGCAACGCCGATTATGCGTGGCAAAAAGGTTGCGGTGGTGGGCGGCGGAAATGTGGCAATGGACGCCGCAAGGACGGCGCTCCGCCTTGGCGCAGAGGTACATATCGTATACAGAAGAAGCGAGGAAGAACTTCCGGCCCGTGTGGAGGAGGTGCACCATGCAAAAGAGGAAGGGATTATTTTTGACCTTCTCACCAATCCGGTGGAGATTCTTACCGATGAAAAAGGATGGGTAAAGGGCATGACCTGTATCAGGATGGAGCTTGGAGAGCCTGACGCCTCTGGCAGAAGACGTCCTGTGGAGGTGCCCGGCTCCGAGTTTACTATTGATGTGGACACGGTTATCATGTCCCTGGGAACATCTCCCAATCCGCTGATTTCTTCCACAACAGAGGGGCTTGAGGTAAACAAGTGGAAATGTATTGTTGCGGATGAAGAATACGGAAAGACCACAAAGGAAGGGGTATACGCCGGCGGAGACGCGGTTACGGGCGCGGCCACCGTTATCCTTGCAATGGGCGCCGGAAGGGCAGGCGCAAAAGGGATTGACGAGTATCTGAAAAATAAGAAGTAAGGTAAGGTGCAGGAGGCAGGTAAGTTTACCTACCTCCTTTCATTAAAATAAGAAAGAATTAATAATTTATTCCCCGTAAATTAAACAATCTGTTTTATACTATATAACAAACGAAGCAGACGGGGATGGGAGGAAAAATGAAAAAATTATTTGACGATGATGACGACGAGCATTTTGGCTTTGAAAAATCAAGGATACTGGTGACGGTGGTTCCCTTCGTACTTATTATTATCATTCTTGCCGTCACATTGATTGTGAATAACCTGAAAAAGGCCGACAAAGGCCCGGACGGGGACAGCGACGATTTACAGCAGAGCATTATGGATTATGCGGATGAAAACAAGGGGGCGGAGGATGCGGATTCTTCCGTGCCGGTCAGCGCGGGATTTATGGTGACGGAAGAGCATGGACAGGATGAGGATAGTGATTCAGAGGAGTCTGATGAGCAGGAGAGCGCGTCACCGGAGAAAACGCCAGAGAAAAACACTGTACCGGCAGCCAGCCCGACGCCTGTAAGGGAAGCAATGAAACCCGGAAAGAAAGATTACAGCAAGGTGGAATTCCATAAGGACGAACAGCTTCGGGATATGATGGCTTACTGGGCGGATAATAACCAGAAGGCAATCAACGACCTTGTTTATCTCGACCACTATGTGGCAATGTCTTACAGCCTTAAGGGAACCAATAACTTTTACTATTACGGTGATTTGGACGGGAACGGCAAGCCGGGGGGAAAGGGAATTGCCGTGTATTCGGATAACAGATATTATTACGGCGACTGGAAGGATGGTGTGAGAAGCGGTCAGGGAACCTGGATTCATTTTCATATCCATTTTACAAAAAATACGGACGATTTATATACTGCCCATCAGTATACAGGAAGCTGGGCGAATGATTTGCCCGACGGGGAAGGCTCCGAGCACTATGATTATGACATGTCTCTCCTGAAGGAGAATCAGGGGTATAACGCCAATCTGATTGGAAGCTATTCGGCAGGGCTGATTAACGGGGAGTTTTATATGACCAATATCTATTCTGACAATAACTCCAAGGAATGGAACGGGACGGCGGAACACGGCTCCTGGACTTATATGAGCAAGAACAGGGATAAGAAAGGGAACGGGCCGGTTCTGGTGGAAACGACGAATCCTGATAATTATATCTGGATGCACCCCAATAAAAATGTTAATATCGGCGTGCCCTGCCTGTTTTTCCCCGCAGAGTCCTGATTTGCTTCCTGGTTTTTCATTTAGAAGATTTCCGGGCATATAGAAACAGACGGCAGAAAAATAAGAAAAAGAAGTGGAAACCATGGCTGTTCCGTAGTAAAATATTAACAGGGGATTACGAAGGAGGTATGGGGATATGGCATGGTGTCCAAAGTGTAAAAGCGAGTATGTGGAGGGGATTAAGGTTTGCGCGGACTGCGGATGTGAACTGGTGGAGAATCTGCCAAAGGACGGGGCATCCAACGGAGAGGATATCTTTAAAATATCAGGTGTTATACATATTCGTCCCGATATTGAGCCTCTTATGCAGGCATTAAAGGAAAACAGCGGCGATACATTGGAATCGGAGGAAGACTTTCAGTTTGAGGAGGAAGAGCCCCGCCCGAAGTATCAGCCGGTTTATGTAAATAATGAGGAGAAGGCGGAGGACAACAGAACATCCGGGTATACGCTTCTTACCGTGGGCGGCGTTGGATTTATCGCAGTAATGCTGATATTCTTTGACGTGATAAATGTGGCGGCGCTGCAGAGAAACAAGTATATGATTACGGGTGTTATGGGAGTGCTTTTCCTTCTTTTTATTATCATGGGAGCTATTTCCATGAGAAATTCAAAGATTTTCAGGAAGAAAGCGGGAAAAGAAAACAACCTGACTATAGAAATAAAAAAATGGTGCACCTCAAATCTCAGGGAGGAGGAGATTGACAGTCTGCTTGACCTTTCAGGAGAGCAGGAGGAGCTGAAGTATTTCCAGAGGATTGATTATGTGAAGAAGGCCATTCAAAAACAGTTTGTAAATCTGGACGAGGCGTATCTGGACAGGCTGGTGGAGGAGGTTTACACGGAAATTTTTCGGGAAGTTTTGAATAACGGCTTTGGCGACGATTCAGAAGATGCCGATGCCTGAAATATTTCAGCGTGCGGAGAGAGTGTGGGCATGCCGGCGAATGCCGCGGTGTGGAGGAGTCAATGAAGATTACTCTTATTTGCGTAGGGAAAATTAAAGAAGATTTTTACAGGAAAGCCGTTTTGGAATATGAAAAACGGCTTTCAAGATATTGCAATCTGGAAATTATCGAGGTGGCGGATGAAAAAACGCCTGAAGGCGCCGGCACGGCTATGGAAGAACAGATAAAAGAGCGGGAGGCAGACCGGATTTTGAAGCATGTGAAGGAGGACGCTTACGTCATATCCCTTGAGATTGCAGGATGGCAGCCGGATTCCCTGAAGTTTGCAGAGGAGATGAACCGTCTGGCCATTCAGGGAAAGAGCCATATCCAGTTTATTATAGGCGGCTCCTTAGGGCTTCACCGAAAGGTATCCCAGGCGGCGGATAAGGCGCTCGGCTTTTCCAATATGACATTTCCCCATCAGCTTATGCGGGTGATTCTGCTTGAGCAGATATACCGGAGCTATCGTATTATAAAGGGGGAACCCTATCACAAGTGACTTATTCTGAGTAAGATTCAGGAAAAATTCCATTTGACAAAAGAAGCAGCCAGAAGCGGAACTATTATGTGAGGTGACAGAATATGAGAATGTATGACCTGATTATGAAAAAAAGAAACGGCGGCGCCCTTTCAAAGGAAGAAATTTATTTTATGGTGGACGGATATACGAAGGGGGAAATTCCCGATTACCAGATGTCCGCCATGATGATGGCCGTCTATTTTGTGGGCATGAACGAGGAGGAAACCCTTCATCTCACCATGGCCATGGCTCACAGCGGCGAGATGCTGGATTTATCGGCAATTGACGGTATCAAGGTGGATAAGCACAGTACCGGCGGCGTGGGCGACAAGACGTCTCTTGCGCTGACTCCCATGGTGGCTGCCTGCGGTGTGAAGATTGCAAAGATGAGCGGCCGGGGGCTGGGGCACACAGGTGGAACTATCGATAAGCTTGAGAGCTTTGCGGGATTTTCAACTGCCATTTCAACAGAGGATTTCTTTAAGAATGTAAATGAGATTGGGATTTCCATTATGGGACAGACGAAGGAACTGGCGCCTGCAGATAAGCTTTTGTATGCTCTGCGTGACGTGACGGCTACGGTGGATAATATGTCGCTGATAGCTTCCTCTATCATGAGCAAAAAGCTGGCGGCGGGGGCGGATGCCATTGTTCTGGATGTAAAGACGGGAAGCGGCGCTTTTATGAAAAAGGAGGCGGACGCATTTGCACTGGCAAAAGAAATGGTGCAGCTCGGTAAAAACGCAGGGAGGAATACGGCCGCAGTAGTGTCCGATATGGACCAGCCTCTTGGCTTTGCCGTGGGGAACGCCCTGGAGGTAAAGGAGGCAATCGAAACCCTGAAGGGAAACGGGCCGGAGGATTTCATGGAGCTTTGTCTGACGCTGGGTTCTTATATGCTTCTTATGGGGGGCGCGGCAAAGACAGAGGAAGAAGGGCGCGGAATGCTTAAGGAGGCTGTTGCAGACGGAAGGGCGCTTCGGAAGCTGGCGGAGTTTGTAAAGGCCCAGGGCGGCGACGAAAAAATGGTTTACGAGCCGGAGCTTTTGCCAAAGGCCCGGATGGTAGTACCGGTTCCTGCAGAAGAAGACGGCTATGTGGAAAGGCTTATCTGCGACGAAGTGGGGATTTGTTCTCTGATATTAGGCGGAGGGCGGGAGACGAAGGAAAGCGTCATCGACTTGTCCGTGGGAATTGTGCTTGAAAAGAAGGTGGGAGCGCAGGTGAAAAAGGGCGACGTGCTGGCATGGCTCCACGCCAACGATTCCGAAAAGCTCCGGGCGGCAAAGGAAAGGCTTCTTGCCGCTTATACCATCGGGAAAGATAAAAAAAGCGAGGGAAAGGTTATCATAGGTATTGTGAAATAAATGTATTCTGAACGGCCGGCCGGCGCAGTGCGGCAGCATTTGTTTACTGCAAAATATTGAAACGGCAAAACAGGTATAGCCCCGTTTTTTTTCTCATATAGTATGGTATGAGAAAGAAAATCAAAAATAAGTATAAAAGCAACTGGAATCAGACGAGAGAGGAACGGGCGGGGGAAAAGAAGGTTACAGGAAGGGAGCTCATGGTAGAGTCCCTGAAACTCCCCAAGGATTCTCTTTTAGGGGCGTCCATCATCACCCTGACAGGAAATACGGACGCCTTTGTGGAAAATTATAAAGGAATTCTGGAATATACCAGCACGGTGATTCTTCTGCAGGGAAAAACCTGCAAGATAGAAATCTGCGGAAAAAGGCTGACGATAGTCTATTATACCAATGAGGATATGAAAATCAGCGGATGGATAGAATCCGTCCGGTATTTATCCTGATATGCAGGGAAAACCAAAAAAGACATTTGAGGTGCGGTATGATACAGATTATTCGTTACATAAAGGGATATCTTGCCATCAGGGTTTTTGGCTTTTCACCGGAAAGATTCATGAATCTTTGCAGCCATCACAATATATTTTTATGGGACGTTGAAAACCACGGTGATTACTATGCTATGAAAATCAGCCTGAAAGGGTTTTACCGGTTAAGGGGCATTACCAGAAAAACAGGTACAAGGGTAGTCATAACAAGGCGTTATGGACTGCCCTTTCTTTCTACGCGGCTCTGGCGGCGGAGAATTTTTCTGCTTGGTCTTTTGGGGAGCCTTGCCTTCTGGATTTGGATGTCCCGGTTTATCTGGGCGGTGGAGATAGAGGGAAATTATTATGTGACCACGGATGTGTTTGAGGATTTTCTTTCCCGGAGCGGAATAGAAGTGGGGATGAAAAAGGACGACGTGCAGATTGAAAGTCTGGAAAAGGCAATCCGCACACAGTTTGATATTGTAACCTGGACTTCCGCACAGATAGACGGCACAAGGCTTCTTATCAGAGTAAAGGAAAATGATTTGATTATGGCGGAGGATAAGGAGACGGATGAAATTTCCGGGGAGGGAATGGACCTGGTAGCCGGAAAAGAAGGCGAAATTGTGAGCATTGTCACAAGAAGCGGCGTTCCGAAGGTGACGGCCGGAATGACGGTGGCAAGGGGGGATATTCTGGTGGAGGGCGGCGTTCCCATTATGAACGAGGACGGGACGGTGAAACGCTATGATTTCTGCGTGGCGGACGCCGATATCATGCTCAGATGCCTTTATAACCTGAAAGAGGAAATAGGGGAAAAGCATGAGGAAAAAAAATATTCCGGGAATGAAAAAAAGTATCCGTTCCTGATGTTTGGCACAAAAAAAATTAAGATGCCGAATTTCGGGGAAAAATATGAGATGTACGACGTGGTGGAGGAAAAAAACCAGTTAAGGCTGTTTGAAAATTACTACCTTCCGGTATATTTTGGAAGGGATGTCGTCAGGGAATATGCCCTCGAGGAAAAAGTTTATACAAGGGATGAGGTAAAAGAGCTTTTTGAGGCGAAAATCCAAAATTTTATAGAAAGTTTACAGGAAAAAGGGGTACAAATTATAGAAAAAAATGTTACAATAAGTAAAGCTTCCGCAGTATGGAAAATGAATGTGGATTTTCTGGCGGTAGAAAAAACCGGCTTGTCCCAACGGACAACGCTTTTGCAGACAGAAGACGGCTTTGAAACCGGAGAGGACGGCGGGGAGGAATCCTCCGATTTGCAGCTTACGGATTAGCAGAAGCGGAAGGACGGTAATTATCAGGAGAGATAAATGGAAGATATTTCAGAAGTGATAAGGATGCCGGTGCAGGCCATGCAGGCGGTATTCGGACAGTTCGACGACCACATCAAAAAGCTGGAGAGACAGCTTAAGGTAACGATTGTGGACAGGAACGGGGAAGTGAGGATAAGCGGCGGCGCTCCCGGCGTGAGAAAGGCCAGGGCGGTTCTCCATGAGCTTACGGAATTATCAATGAGAGGAAATCAGATAGAGGAACAGAATGTGGATTATGCAATCGCTATGAGTATGGAAGACAATGAGGACGTATTGCTTGAAATAGATAAGGACTGTATCTGCCATACGGTGTCGGGCAAGCCGGTCAAGCCCAAGACGCTGGGGCAGAAGCAGTATGTGGACGCCATCCGCAATAATATGATTGTGTTTGGCTTAGGACCGGCTGGAACGGGAAAAACCTACCTTGCCATGGCCATGGCGATAACGGCTTTTAAAAATCAGGAGGCGGAAAGAATTATTTTAACCCGCCCGGCTATCGAAGCCGGCGAAAAGCTGGGCTTCCTTCCGGGAGATTTACAAAGCAAGGTTGACCCTTATCTTCGTCCGCTTTACGATGCGCTCCACCAGATAATGGGAGCTGAAACCTTCCTGAAAAATATGGAAAAGGGTCTGATTGAGGTCGCCCCTTTAGCCTACATGCGCGGACGTACGTTGGACAATGCCTATATCATTCTGGACGAAGCGCAGAATACAACGCCGGCTCAGATGAAAATGTTTCTGACAAGAATAGGCTTCGGCTCGAAAGTGATTATCACCGGCGACGCAACCCAGAAAGATCTGATGCCCGGCGCGGCGTCGGGGTTGGATGTGGCTTCGAAGGTTCTGCGGAATATCGAGGGGATATCTTTCTGTCATTTAAGCAGTAAGGACGTGGTGAGGCATCCGCTGGTGCAGAAAATCGTAAAGGCCTATGAGGACTACGAAGAAAAGGAAAAGCGCAGCGAAAAACGCAGGAGCAGAAATGTATACGGGAACAGTTCCCATGGAAATCCACGGCGTAATTCCTGAATCGGGACAGAGAATACCGGCATAGAGCCGGATTTTGCAGCACGAAGGAGGACAGGCTATAAATGGCTTTCTTTATAGAAAACGAAATTGGCGCGGATTTTGGGTTTGATATCCAAAAGGTGGCGGAAGAGGTTATGGAGGAAACCCTCACGGCGGAAAACTGCCCCTATGAAGTACAGGTAAACCTTCTGATTACGGATAATGAAGGTATCCATGAAATCAACAGACAGCACAGGGGGGTGGACGCTCCCACAGACGTGCTTTCCTTTCCTATGATATGCTTTGAAAAGGAATCGGATTTTGCCGCAGCAGAGGCGGACGAGGCGGATTATTTCGAGCCGGAGAGCGGCGAGCTGGTTTTGGGCGATATTATAATTTCCGCCGATAAGGTCAGGGAACAGGCGGATAAATACGGGCACTCCACAAAAAGAGAATTTGCATTTCTTATAGCGCACAGTATGCTCCATCTTTGCGGATATGACCACGTGGAAGATAATGCGGCAAAAGAAATGGAACAAAAGCAGGAACAGGTGCTTGCAGCCCTTGGAATTACGAGAGAAAACTGATGGAGTATTTATGAACGCGATAAGAAGAAAAGCGGCTTCGCCGAAAAAAGACAATTACACAATCATTACACAGCTTGCCTTACTTATTGTCCTTATTTTCCGGATTCCTCTCGGGCACATAACAGGGGACAAAGGTCTTGCCTATTTCGGCACGGCAAACGAGATATTTTTTGTGGCTGCAGGTACGGTTTCATATGGCCTGTCAGAGGCTGTCGCTTTCCATGTCAGATACCGAATGAAAAAGGAGCAGGCAAAGAGTGCGGAAAAGACTCTGCGTCTTGCGCTTATCTGCGGAGCGGCTGTTGGCGCGCTCTTTAGCGTTCTGTTTGTTTTCGGAGGATTTGCAATTGCGGAAAAGGTTATGCATATTCCTCTTGCCGGGCTTTCCCTGTGCGTGATGGCGCCGGCGATTGTCTTTTTTATCCTGACAGGTGTTTTCAGGGGGTATTTTCAGGGAAACGGTTCCAGAATCCCGGCAATCCATTCTCAGATATTATTTACCTTTTTTCTGTTTGCAGGAGGGCTGACCGGAGCGGCGGTTTTGCACAGCTATGGCAGTAAGGTTTCCGCTCTGCTTAAGAATGCGGATTATGCGGCTTCTTACGGGGCAATGGGAGCTTCCGTCGGCCTTTTGGCAGCTTCCGTCCTTTGTTTTCTCCACGCGCTGGTATTATATGCCATTTTCAGGAGGGGTTCCAGAAAGCTGGCTGACCGTGAACTGCAGCGCAACCAGGAATCAGGATTTTATATTTTCAGGATGCTTCTGGGAACCGGGCTTATGTACTGCCTGTATTATCTGACCTTCCATATTTTGCCGCTTCTTGACCAGTACCTATATTTTTCAACGGGAGAAGCTGTGGGAACTCTTACCGGCTCATGGGGAATGTATTATGGCAAGTGTCTGGTGGTTATCGGCGTCATATGCGGAGTCATCAGTTTATTCTGCGTGTTTCCCAGGCGCGTTTCAGCCATACTGGAGAGAGAGGAAAAGCGCTTTGCCAGAGAAAGGCTGGGAATTTTCACTCATCAGTGCGCGGCGGTTGCCATACCGGCTGCCGTATTTCTTGCCGTGTTTTCTGAAAATATTCTGAGCCTTCTGTTTAAGGGAAATCCCGGCCAGGCGGTGCCATGGCTGCAGTTAGGAAGCCTGATAGTGGTTTTTTATGTGCCGGGAGCTCTGTTTATGGAAATCTTATTAAAAAACAGGAGGCTGAATTATGTGGTATTTGTCGGCGCGGGCGCATTGCTTATCCATATCGGGGCGGCCATACTGTTAATCAAGGTTGCAAAGATTGGGATGATGGGGGTAATTATATCTGTTATTTTATTCCACGTTCTGGTGGCGGGAGCAGGATTGTTTCTTATAAGCCGGCTTTTCGGATATACTCAGGAGTGGATTAAAAGCTTTGTATTTACAATTGTGATTTCTGCGATTGCAGGCGTTATTTCATTGCTTTTGAATAAACTGCTGTCTTCGATAATAGGGGCAGGATTTTCAATGCTGATTTGCCTTGCGGCGGGGATTGTTATTTATATGCTTCTTCTGGTGGTGACGCGGGCTTTCCGGGAAGAAGAACTGGAGGAAATGGCCGGAGGGTGGATTTTGATAAAACTTTCCGAGCGTTTGCATTACATGTAAAGTATAATTTAAAACTTTTGGCTGATACTGTTTATAAAGAAATAGTAAAGGTGTGCATGCTATGAAATTTGTAAAACGTATCAGTTTATTTTTTATCTATCCTCTGACAATGTTTGCGGCCGGTTTTGCTTCCAATATCGCCATTATGGAGTTTTTTTATCCCGGCGAACAAATTCTTCGGATATCGGAGGAAGAAAGCAGCGGGCTTTTGCCGGAAGCAGAGGAAGAACCGGAGGACACAGCACCGGTGGCAATGATTGAAGAACCGGTTTTTTCGGCAAATACCCGTTATGTGGTTCAGGATTATGACGTATTCAGCGGCGAGACGGTGGAAGCGGAGGAGACGGCGCCTGATAAATTTATGGGGTTAAGCAGGGACAGGCTTACCGCTGAAATCGGCGAGTATAATTCAAACCCTTCTCTGACCGATTTGGAGCAGGGGTTCACTTTTATGGAGCTTGTGTCCTTTTCGCCTGACAGAGTGGTTGTCAGGAAAAGCTATGAACGCATAGATACGGAAAAAGGATTCTTTCTCCTGAATGAGAATCATTATGTGGTTGTTTACGATTACAGCTTATCTCATGTTTATATGAATACGGACATTCTGGTGGAGAGTCTGCCGGAAAAGCTTCAGGAAGAAATTCTAAATATGAAGTTTGTGGAGAATGAAAAAGGATTGTACAATTTCCTTGAATCCTATTCCAGCTAGGGTTATTACGACATCGTTTTGACTTAAGAGAGAGGAAATTATGAAGAGTAAAATGAAAGTGGCAGTGATTGGTGCGGGCGCTTCCGGCATAGTAGCGGCAATTACAGCAGTGAAGTATGGTGCGGAAGTCACTTTGTTTGAAAAAAATGACAGAGTGGGGAAGAAGATTCTTTCCACAGGGAACGGAAAATGCAATCTGGGGAATCTGGAATTTTCCGTGGAGCGGTATTATTGTAATGACAGAGAAAAATTAAAAGGGATGTTCCGGGTATTTTCCGTATGGGACACTATCTCTTTTTTTGAGAGCATGGGTTTGATGGTCAGAAACAGGAACGGTTATCTGTACCCTTATCCGGAGCAGGCGTCAGCGGTGCTTGACGTTCTGCGCATGGAGCTCGAGAGAAAAAAAGTCAGAGTGGTGACGGAAGCGGAAATTACAGAAGCCTTTTTTCATAAATCGAAAAATTTGTTTGAGGTAAAGACCTCCACAGGGAATGTTGGCAGTTTCCAGAAGCTGATTCTGGCATGCGGGAGTCCGGCCTCTCTGAAAAAGGGCGAAGGACTGACAGGCTATGAGCTGGCGAAAGAATTCGGACACAAAGTAGGGGCGCTGCTTCCGGGGCTTGCGTCGCTGCGAAGCAGCGACGGATTTGAGAAAGCATTGTCGGGCGTCAGATGCAAAGCAAAAATAACGCTGGTTGTCGAGGGCAGGGCGAGGGCTGCGGAAGAAGGGGAAGTACAGTTTACAGATTACGGGATTTCAGGCATTCCGGTTTTTCAGGTGAGCCATCCTGCCGCTTATGCCCTGAAGGATAAGAAAAATGTGGAGGTGCTTGTGGATTTTTTCCCTGACCAGGAGGAAGCTGCGTTTGCCTATATGAGCCGTCTGCGCTTTGGCACACATAAGGAAATGCCTCTGGAAAATTATTTGACAGGCACATTGAATAAAAAAATCAATATGGTTCTGATTAAGCAGGCCGGCTTAAAACCGCAGATGAAAGCGGCGGAGGCGGGATGGGATAAGATATGGGGCCTGATGCAAAACAGCAGAGCCTTTGTCATACATATAAAGGGCGTGAACCCTCTTGAAAACGCACAGGTCTGCGCGGGAGGGGTTTCCTTTGATGAGATAACACTTCAAATGGAATCCAGACTGATTAAGGGGCTTTATTTTGCAGGCGAAATGGTAGATGTGGACGGGAAATGCGGTGGTTATAATCTTCAATGGGCGTGGAGCAGCGGTTATATTGCGGGGAGAAATGCAGCCGGCAGCTCCACGCTGGAGATTGCGGAAGGAAGGGAATATGCTTAGAATTAACCAGCTCGGGCTTCCGGTGGGGCATACCCAAAGAGAACTGGAGGATGCCGTCAGGAAACTTCTCAAATGCGAGGAAGTGCCGGAGATAACAATCGTCAGACGTTCCATTGACGCCAGGAAAAAACCGAAGTTATATTTTAATTATATTTTGAATATTAAGGTTAAGAATCAGCCGAAGGTTTACAGGAGATGCGATAAAAGGCAGGTTCTTGTGTGGGAGGAAAAGAAGTATCGCTTTCCGGTAAGAAATTATCGGGGAGAGGTAAGGCCGGTGATTATCGGAACGGGGCCGGCGGGACTTTTCTGCGGCTATATGCTGGCGTCTGCCGGTTTTCGACCCATATTGCTTGAAAGGGGAGAGTCGGTAGAGAAAAGAACAAAAGCGGTACATACCTTCTGGGAGAGCGGGAAGCTGGATACGGAGTCCAACGTACAGTTTGGTGAAGGGGGCGCCGGTACTTTTTCCGACGGCAAATTAAACACACTGGTAAAGGATAAATACGGCAGAAATAAGGAGGTGCTTTCGCTCTTTGTAAAGATGGGGGCTTCGCCGGAAATCCTTTACGACCATAAGCCCCATATCGGAACCGACGTTTTAAGCAAGGTGGTCATGAACCTGCGGAATGCAATTATTGCAATGGGCGGGGAAGTCAGATTCCGGGCCAGGGTAACGGATATTGTGTGTGAGGAAATTGATAAAAATCAAAGAATAACGGGTGTTGTCATTAACGGGAAAGAGCATTTAAAGACATCCTGTGTGGTTTTAGCGCCGGGGCACAGCGCAAGAGATACCATAGCCATGCTGTACGGGAAAGGCATTGCAATGGAAGCTAAGCCCTTTGCAGTGGGGATGCGGGTGGAGCATCCTCAGGAGCTCATCAATCTTTCACAGTATGGCGTAAAGCAGGAAGATACGCTGGGAAACGCAGTATACAAGGTGACGGCAAATGTCAGCCCTTCGGAAAATCCCTGCAATTCTGATTTTGGCGGAAAAGAAAGCCGCGGAAGAGGCGTGTATTCGTTCTGCATGTGCCCCGGAGGGTATGTGGTGAACGCTTCCTCGGAACTGGGCAGGCTTGCGGTAAACGGCATGAGTTACAGCGGCCGGGACGGCAAAAACGCTAACAGTGCCATCATTGTATCCGTTACGCCGGAGGATTACGGGGATAACCATCCATTAGCGGGCATTGAGTTTCAGCGCCGGTTGGAGGAAAGGGCGTTTGCTGCCGGAGGCGGGAAAATTCCTGTGGAGAGATACGGAGATTACAGAGCCGCTCTTTGGGGAGATTTTTGCGGCAGGACAGAGGGACAGCCGCTTTCGGGAGAGGAAGCCGAGGGAAATCTGTCACCGGCATCGGAGAATCTTGCACAGCCGGAGGCTTCGCTGATAAAGGAAGATTTTAAGCCCTGTATCAAAGGGAGCTGGACATTCGGGCCGGTGCATGAGATACTTCCCGATTTTCTCGGAAAGGCATTTGTCCGGGGAATGGAGCAGTTCGGCAGGGTAATAAAGGGCTTTAACGATAAAAATGTATTGGTTGAAGGAATTGAAAGCAGAACCTCGTCGCCGGTTCGGATTCTGCGAAATGAGAGGCTGCAGTCTTCCGTAAAAGGTCTCTATCCCTGCGGGGAAGGCGCGGGATATGCGGGAGGAATAACGTCGGCGGCGATGGACGGCATACGGGTGGCGGAAGAGGTGGCGCTTGCACTTACCGGCGAAGCGACAGGCGCCGGTGCGGAAGTAAGTACAGATACAGAAGGCGGGAGGGGATAAAAGAATGGAGAAAGGGTATACCACAAAACAGGAACTGCGGAACAGATATCTTTCTTACAGGAACGGCCTTTCGGCTGCTAAACGGAAGGAGAAAAGCGAAGAAATCCAAAAACGTCTGAAACAGGAGCCGGTATTTCAGAAAGCAGAGGCAGTCCTTGTGTACATGGATTACCGCAGCGAGGTAGAGACCACGGCTCTGGTGGAGGAACTTCTTCATTCGGGCGAAAAAAGAATATTTGCTCCCAAAGTAGAAGGGATGAATATCCGGTTTTATGAGATAACCTCCATGGAGGATTTGAAGGAAGGATATCAGGGAATCAGGGAGCCTGAAGCTGATGGGCAAAGGCTCTTTACGCAGGAGATGTCACAGGATATGAAAACGCTGATTCTCGTGCCGGGGGCAGTATTTGACCGGCAAAGAGGCCGTATGGGCTATGGAAAAGGCTTTTATGACCGTTATCTTGCCGCGTTTCCGGCTTTGAACAGCGCAGCCCTTGCCTTTGAATGCCAGATTGCCAAAAAGGTGCCGGAGGAAAGCCACGATAAGAAAACGGATATGATTATTACGGAAGCAGGCGTTATTAAATAAGACGAAAGGCGTCAGTATGGAGAACGTCAGGCAACGCCGTCTGACAATACAAAAACGGGAGAAAAGGAATGAATGAATTATTAAGCGGATTGGGAAAAGCGGCGGCTCTGGCAAAATACGAGCTGCAAAAGCTGACTGCAGATGAGAAAAACCGGGCGTTATATGGGGCGGCGGAAGCCCTTGTGAGAGAAAAAGGCCTGATTCTGGGGGAAAACGCCAGGGATGTGGCGGAGGGCGAGGCAAAAGGCATGTCTGCGGGGCTGCTTGACAGGCTGCGGCTTACAGAGGAAAGAATAGCAGGGATGGCGGAAGGGCTGAAACAGGTGGCAGGGCTTTGCGACCCCGTCGGCGAGGTGCTGGAGCGCTTTGAGCGTCCGAACGGCCTTTGCATAGAAAAGCGCAGAGTCCCCATGGGAGTGATTGGCATTATCTATGAGTCCCGCCCTAATGTGACGGCGGATGCATTCGGACTTTGCTTTAAAAGCGGTAATGCCGTTATTTTAAAAGGAGGAAGCGACGCACTTCGCTCCAATATGGCAATAACGGATGTTATCAGACGTTCTCTTAAAGAATCCGGCATCACCGGCGACGCCATACAGATAATTCCGGCAACAGACAGAGCCGTGACTTTGGAGTTTATGCGCCTTAAGGAATATGTGGACCTGCTGATACCAAGAGGCGGGGCCGGGCTGATAAAAAGCGTGGTGGAAAACAGTACCATACCGGTGATTGAAACGGGAACCGGAAATTGCCATATTTATGTGGACGAGTCCGCCAGCCTTGCCATGGCAATACCGATTATTATCAACGCAAAAACACAGCGGGTCGGCGTGTGCAATGCCTGTGAGTCACTGCTGGTTCATGAAAAGATAAGGGAAAGACTGCTGCCGGAGCTGGCAAAATCCTTAAAGGAGCATTGCGTGGAAATCCGCGGCGACGAAAGGGTCCGCCAGGTGATTGACTGCATCCCTGCAACAGATGAGGATTATGCTGCGGAATATCTGGATTATATTATTTCCATGAAAACCGTTTCTTCGGTGAACGAGGCGATTGCCCATATCAACCGGTACGGCACCAGACATTCGGAAGCGATTATCACGGAAAATAAGGAAAATGCTGAGAAATTTTTAAACGAAGTGGACGCAGCCTGTGTCTATGTGAACGCGTCCACCCGGTTTACGGACGGTTTTGAGTTTGGATTTGGCGCGGAAATCGGCATCAGTACGCAAAAACTCCATGCAAGAGGCCCTATGGGGCTTAAGGAGCTTACTTCCTGTAAATATCTGGTGCGGGGGAACGGACAGTTCAGGGAATAGCGCGCAGGAGAAAAGCAACAATTATTGTACCTTAAATTAAGTTGTGGTATAATACAGTTATGTTAAATCATACAGGCTGTTTTTGTATGAAGGCTGCCAGAGTAAAATATAAAAAGAGGAATGTCATGGAAAAAGAAAAATATGTAGCGTATGTATCCACTTACACCTATGGTAATAAGAGCAATTTTGGAATACGGATTTACAATGTAGACATGGAAAACGGCAGATTCACGGAGAAGGACCAGGTGGAAATAACGAATTCCTCCTATGTAACCATATCCCATAACCGCAAATATCTGTATTCCATTACGGATTTCGGGGTGGAATCTTACAGAATACTGGAGGACGGAAGTCTTGCGGTTATCAATCATGCGTCGATTAACGGAATGAGAGGCTGCTATCTTTCTACAGACTACGAAGATAAGTTCCTGTTTGTGGCAGGCTACCATGATGCCAAGCTTACGGTGCTCCGGGTAAAGGAAAACGGAGAAATCGGAGAAATAACAGATGAAATTTATCATAAGGGTCTGGGAAGCATTGCCGAGAGAAACTTTAAGCCTCATATTAACTGTGTCAAGATGACGAGAGACAACAGATTCTTATGTGCGGCGGATTTGGGAATGGACCATGTGGTGGTTTATGAGCTGAATCATATGAACGGCCGGCTGCGCCAGGTGGATATCATCAGAAGCGAGCAGGAATCTGCTCCCCGCCACCTGAAATTCTCCAAGGACGGAAAGCTTCTTTATGTGGTACACGAACTCAAAAATTATATTGATGTTTATACCTACAGCGTGGATAAAGAGCACAGGATGCCGGTTTTTGAAAAAATACAGAACATCTCCACTTTAAATGACTATCATGCAGGCGGTTCGGCGGCAAGCGCGCTTAACATTTCGGAAGATTTTAAGTATCTGTGCAGCTCCAACGCGGGGGACAACAGTGTGGTGCTTTATTCCATAGATGAAAACACAGGCATGCTTACCAAAATACTTTGTCTGCCCATAAGCGGGGACTACCCCAAGGATGCGGCGCTGTTCCCGGACAGCAGGCATCTGGTTTCCTTAAATGTAAAAGAAGGGGATGTAATTGAAATTCAGTTCGGCACACGTTCCG
>CAMSTM010000012.1 GCA_947063675.1 uncultured Lachnospiraceae bacterium
ATTGCGGATGTAAAGTGGGCCCTGATTTTATGGTGGGATATAGGCAAGGGCTGAATGAAAGGACATTGCTTTCCAACCCGGAAAACCCTGTGTATGAAGTGGCCGACGGAAGTATAGAGTTTAAGGATGTTTCCTTTAAATACCATGCGGACGCAAAGGAGCCGGTGCTGAAAGGGATTACCCTGAAAATTGCCTCCGGCGAAACCATAGGAATTCTGGGCGGGACGGGAAGCGCAAAGTCAAGTCTGGTGAATCTGATAAGCCGTCTTTATGATGTGACCTCCGGCAGCCTTTTTGTGGGCGGCAGAAACGTAAAAGAATATGATTTGGAAACGCTGCGCAGCGAGGTGGCGGTGGTGCTTCAAAATAACGTTCTTTTCAGCGGAACGATTCTGGAGAATTTAAGGTGGGGCAAAAAGGACGCCAGCCCTGAGGAATGCCGTTATGCCTGCGAACTGGCGTGCGCCGATGAATTTATCAGAAAGCTTCCGGGCGGTTATGAAACCCACATTGAACAGGGAGGAACCAATGTTTCCGGCGGGCAGAGACAGCGTCTTTGTATTGCAAGGGCTTTGCTGAAACAGCCCAAAGTGCTGATTTTAGACGATTCCACCAGCGCCGTTGATACGGCCACGGACGCTAAAATAAGGAAAGCCTTTAAGGAGTCGATTCCCGGAACCACGAAGCTGATTATTGCCCAGAGGATTTCCAGCATTCAGGATGCGGACAAAATCATTGTCATGGACGAGGGGAAGGTGACGGGCTTTGGCGCCCATGAGGAGCTTCTTGAAAATAATGAAATTTACCGCGAGGTTTATGAATCACAGACATCGGGAAGCGGCGATTTTGACGAGAAAGGAGAGCTGTAATTATGGCGCAGGAAAGAAAACCTAAAGTAAACCAGGGACCGGGGGCCAGAAGGGCAATGGGGCCGCGGCCGGCCATCAAAAACCCGGGAAAACTGTTTAAGCGTCTCATGGCCTACATATTGAAAGGCTACGCGCCCCACTGCATCATCGCGGTAGTCTGCATTGCGGCCAGTGTATTTGCAAGTACCCAGGGAACCATGTTTATGCGGACGCTGATTGACGGCTATATTGAGCCTATGCTTGGCGCCCTTGCATCGGGGAAGGCAGCGCCGGATTTTTCACCGCTGGCAGCGGCAATCATAAAAATGGCATGTATTTATGCAGGAGGCGTTCTTGCGGCTTTTATCCAGGCAAGGATAATGGTGGTGATTACCCAGGGAGTCATGATGAAGCTGCGCAACGATATGTTTGAAAAGATGGAGAGCCTTCCGATTAAATACTTTGACACCCACGCCCACGGTGATATTATGTCCATGTATACCAATGATGTGGATACTCTGCGGCAGATGGTCAGCCAGAGCATTCCCCAGCTCATAAGCAGCGCCATTACGGTGGTTACCGTGCTTTCCTACATGTTTATCCTGAGCGTCCCCCTGACCCTTGTGACGCTGGTTATGGTGACGGTTATGATGGTTTCCGCCAAAAAGGTGGGGGGACTTAGCAGCCGCTTTTTCCTTTCCCAGCAGATAGATATCGGCGCCGTGAACGGATATGTGGAAGAAATGATGAACGGCCAGAAGGTTGTTAAGGTATTCTGTCATGAAGACGAGGCGACGGAGAAATTCAATGAACTGAATGACAGGCTTTTTGACAGCGCTTACCATGCCAATCTGTTCGCCAATATCATGGGGCCCATTAACGCCCAGCTCGGGAACCTGAGCTATGTGGTGTGTACGGTGGCGGGCGGGCTCCTTGCACTTACAGGGATTTCAGGGCTGACCCTTGGCTCCCTTGCCAGCTTTCTCAATTTCAACCGCTCTTTCAATATGCCCATCAATCAGGTAAGCCAGCAGCTTAACAGCATTATCATGGCCCTTGCGGGGGCGGAGCGTATTTTCAGGCTCCTTGACGAGAAGCCTGAGACGGACGACGGCTATGTGGAACTGGTGAATGCAAAGGAAGCGGCGGACGGAACGCTTACGGAAAGCGAAAAAAGAACGGGACTCTGGGCATGGAAGCATTATCATAAGAGCGAGGGAGCCACTACCTATCAGAAGCTGGAAGGAAATGTGGTATTCGACCACGTGGATTTCGGTTATAATGACGAAAAGATAATTCTCCACGACGTGGAGCTGTACGCGAAGCCGGGGCAGAAAATTGCCTTTGTGGGCGCTACCGGCGCGGGCAAAACCACAATCACCAACCTGATAAACCGCTTTTACGATATCCAGGACGGGAAAATCCGTTACGACGGCATTAACGTGAATAAGATTAAAAAAGCGGATTTGCGGCGTTCTCTGGGGATTGTGCTGCAGGATACCCATTTGTTTACGGGAACCGTGATGGAGAATATCAGATACGGAAAACTGGATGCCACGGACGAGGAAGTAAAGGCGGCGGCAAGGCTCGTAAACGCAGACGGCTTTATCCAGAGACTGCCCAGGGGGTATGAGACGATGCTGACCGGGGACGGCGCCAATTTAAGCCAGGGGCAGAGACAGCTTCTTGCTATTGCAAGAGCCGCCGTCGCGGACCCGCCTGTACTTATTCTGGACGAGGCAACAAGCTCTATCGATACCAGGACGGAGCGGCTGGTGCAGAAGGGGATGGACGCCCTGATGGAGGGAAGGACCACCTTTGTGATTGCCCACAGGCTTTCCACGGTGAAAAACAGCAACTGTATCATGGTATTGGAACAGGGAAGGGTGATTGAGCGGGGAACCCACGACCAGCTCATAGCGGAAAAGGGAAAATATTATCAGCTCTATACCGGCAATGCGGTGACGGCGTGAGTACAGGGAGTAAGATTAAAAATTTAAATTTTCATTCGGCAGAGTTTTTGGATGCCATGCAGACACAAACTCTGTCACGCGCTTAAAAACAGCGCAGAAATGAGGGAAAAATGCAGGCGCAGAGAGTATGCAGAAAATGTCTGCTCCGGGAGGCGTTCCCGGAGGATTATGAGAAATATGTGGCATCCCTTGTAAGACGGATGGCCCCGGAAGAAAAGGCAGGCGAAGAACAGTATAAAAAGCGCATGGATGCCTGCCGGGGATGCGAAAAGCTGGTAAACGGCACCTGTATGGCCTGCGGATGTATGGTGGAAATCCGGGGGATGCAAAAGGATGGGAAGTGCCCCTGTAAAAAATGGTAGGAGCAGAAGATTTTTTGCCTGCAACGGCTTCATTGACATGTAGGAAACTGTGTGATACAGTGGTCTAATAATAACAGGGAGGGAAAAGAAATGAAGTATTCAGGCAAAATCACAAAAAGTATATGTATATTGATTACATTGGCGTTTATTCTGCCGGGATGCGGCAGCAAAGGGCCTTTAGACCCCAAAAATCCGGTGACACTGACGGTATGGCATTATTATAACGGTTCTCAGCAGTCGGCGTTTGACGCGCTGGTGAAAGAATTTAACGACACCGAAGGCCGGGAAAAGGGGATTTATGTGGAAGGCTTCAGCCAGGGCTCTGTTTCCGATTTGGAAACTGCCATAAGGGCTTCCATCAACGGCGACGTAGGGGCGGATTCCATGCCGGATATTTTTTCTTCCTATGCGGATACCGCTTATGAAATCGAACAGTTGGGCGCGCTTGCAAACCTGTCGGAGTATTTTAATGAAAAGGAACTGGAACAGTATGTGGACTCTTACATAGAGGAAGGCCGTATAGCGGACGACGGCACGCTTCGGATTTTCCCGGTGGCAAAATCCACTGAGATTATGATGCTGAACGAAACGGACTGGGAGACCTTCGCAAAGGATACGGGCGCGTCGTTAGATGATTTGGCAACCATAGAAGGGGTTGTCTCCACGGCGAAGGCTTACTATGAATGGACGGACGGCCTGACGCCTGACGTTCCGGGAGACGGACGGGCGTTTTACGGCAGGGATGCGCTGGCAAACTATTTCATTATCGGGATGCAGCAGTTAGGCGTGGAGATTTTTCAGGTAGAGAACGGAAAAATGACGTTAAATGTGCCGAAAGAAGAGCTGCGCCGGCTTTGGGAAAATTATTACGTGCCGATGGTAAAAGGATATTTCGGGGCTTACGGTTCATTCCGCTCTGATGATGTCAAAACAGGGGAGCTTCTCGCTTATACGGGCTCTACCACTTCCGCCATGTACTTTCCGAATCAGGTGGAACAGGACGATAATACCTACAGTATTGATTATATGATATTGGAAGCGCCGGTATTTGAGGGCGGGCAGCGTTGTGCCGTACAGCAGGGCGCCGGCATGGTGGTCAGCAAGTCGGATGAGCAGCGCGAATATGCCGCCGTGGAATTTTTAAAATGGTTTACGCAGGCGGATAAAAATCTGCAGTTTGGCTGCGTGTCCGGTTATCTTCCTGTATTAAAGGAAGCGAACAGCATAGAAAAGCTGGACCAGGTGATTGCGGAAAAGCAGCTTGAGGTAGCGCCAAAGACATATGACTGCCTTGTTTCCGTGTTTGGGGAAATGGAACAGATTTCCCTGTACACAAATAAGAGCTTCCAGAACGGCTCGGCAGCGAGAAAAGTGCTTGAGTACCACCTTTCAGATAAAGCCGTGCAGGACAGGGAAGCGGTAGGGACAGCAGTTAGAGAAGGGAAGGATTTGGAGGAGGCCTCCGCGCCTTTTGTGTCGGAGGAGGCTTTTGAAAACTGGTATGCGTCATTTTGTGAGGCATTAAATAAGGCAGTTGGTGAGCAGGGATAATAATGGAAAGCGAACGTCAAAGAAGGAAAAAAACAACCATATTCAGGATGTTCCTGATTCCTTTAATCGCCATTATGCTGATACAGAGCATGATTACCATCGGCACTTTGGTGGTAAGGAGAATCGCCGGTACTTTGCAGGAATATTCGGGCAGCATGATGAGCCGGTTAGTGGAAAACAGGAAAGTTATCCTGCAAAATGATATGAATCAGCGCTGGGCATCCATTTATGAGCAGGAACCGGCTATAACAGAGGCACTGCAGCAGTTTCTGGACGGGGAAGGCATGGAGCTTTCAGAATTTCTGGCTTCAGGAGAACAAAAAAACAGGTTTATGGAACAGATTTTTCCGGAATGCCTTGCAGTCCTCCAAAACAGCTACACAACAGGGCTTTTCTTCATGTTCACCGGAGAAGAGCCGGAGGCGGCGTGTGAGTACGACGGTTTTTTTGTCCGGGATTCCGACCCGGCTAAAAGTCCTGCCAACTATTCGGATTTACTTTTGGAGCGCGGAAGCAAGAATCTTTCGAGGCAGTGGAGCATTCCCTTTGACACCAACTGGACGACCAGATTCCATATGGCGGGGGAAGGGAAGGATGACAGCGAGTATTCTTTCTATGAACCGTGGAGAGCGGGAAGAGAATACGCGGATGCAGCGACAAAGGATTTGGGCTACTGGTCGCTTCCTTTTTCGCTGGAAAAAGGGACAGCAGGCTCTTATGAAATGATTACATACTCTCTGCCGCTCCGGTATGAAGGCACTGTTTATGGAGTGCTTGGAGTGGAGATTTCTTCAAAGGTTTTACGCAGCTATCTGCCGGCCAAGGAGCTGAACGCCGCAAGCCAGTCGGGGTATATGCTGGCTGTGAAGGAGGAGGACGGCAGCTACAGGCCGTTGCTTGGAGAGGGACTCCTCTCAAATACGGTGCATTCCGCCAAAGATACGTTTTTCCTTAAGGAAACGGGATACAGCAGTCTGTCGGAAGTGGTTTCGGTGAAGCAAAACGGAGAGGGGATTTATGCCGTCGTCTGTCCGCTCAAGCTTTACAGTAATAACGTGCCCTATGAAGATACGGAGTGGGTGCTTTTAGGGCTCGATACGGAAGAAGATTTGTTTGGAATGAGCCGCCGGCTTTACCTGTGGGTGGTTGTGGCGGTCTTTTTCGGCCTGGGATTTGGCGTGCTTGGGATTTACTTTCTGGTACGGTATCTGACAAAGCCGGTGGGGCGGCTGATGGAATGTATCAGCAGAGGAAGCGCAGGACTTTCGGACTTTAAGCTTTCCAATATCTTTGAAATAGACGCTCTGTATGATGTGGTCAGGGATTTGACGAACAGGCAGAAGGAAGCGGAAAATACTTTATTGGAAGAAAAAGAGCGGTACCGGGTCGCCCTGGAGTCATCCAACGATATCTTTTTTTCCTATGATTTGGATAGCCATGTGCTGGATATTGTGAACCATAAAACGATGAGCGGCCAGTGGCAGTGCGGGGAATATGGGGACAGCTTTCTTAACCCGGAGTGTATTTGTGAGACAGAGCGCGGGGAAGTTATGACAGCTTTGCGGGGGCAGGATGATAAGCTGTCTGTGGAGTTTCGTCTGGAATGGCCCGAGAATACGGATTTCAGGTGGGTTGCCCTCACAGGAAACGCGGTATACGATACAGATGGCAAAAAGCGGAAGCTGATAGGAAGCATCCGGAATATTCAGGAACAGAAAGAAAGAGAAGCCAGACAGCTCCGGGAAAACGAAATTGACAGCGTTACCGGGCTTTATGTCTTTAGCGCCGGAATGAAACATGTAAGGGAACGGCGGGGGACTTTGCCGGAAGGCATTATAGTAAATCTGTACTTTGCCGGGATAAAAGAGTCCGGCCAAAAATGCGGGATTGTCTTTTCGGATATGATACTGGAGGAAATTGGATGCCTGATAAAAAGCTGCTGTGAAAAATCACGGGGCGGGACGCTCTTACAACCCCTGGCATTCCGTCTGAATACGGATGAATTTGTCCTGTGGCTGGGCGGCTATACGAAGGAGGAAGCTGGGCGCCTGGTAAGGGAATTGTCTGCAAATATCGCGGTATGCTTTGATTCCGAACTCTTTTGCGTGGATACCTATGCGGGTTTTGCCTGCGCGGAAGCAGGATTGGACACAGAGGAGCTTATCCGAAGGGCCAGGCTGGCGCGCCGGATTGCGTTTTCCGGCGATAAAGGGACAGACAATTTTTACCGGGATATTCCGGCGGATAAGAGGAAAGAACTGCCCGCTCTGAACGGGAAGGATATCCGTTCAGCAGGCTACGGAGAGGATATCGGGCTGGTATCCGTGGCTTTAAACCTGTTTGGCAAGGGAGGCGGATTCGCTGCCCAGATGATGCTTATGTGCCGTAAGATTGGCAGGTTTTACCAGGCGGAAGGCGTACTGATATCTTTGCTGCGGCCGGATTTTAATTCAAATTATCTGAGCTGCCAGTGGCACAGGGACGGAAGCGTTTCCGGAGAAACTGTCAGGAAATACAAGGAAGAAGAAAAAGAGGAGTTTTACCGGTGGCTGGGGAAGAAGGAGGTCCGTTATGTTTCGGAAAAAGACAGCGGTGGAGACACCATCCGGCGTTTTCTGGCCATAGACGAAGGGGATTTTGGCGTCGTCCTGCCTATGTATGACAGCGGGAGCTATATGGGAAATATCTGTATCCTGGGCATTTTGCCGGAATTTCTGGAAGATGCGGAGAACTACCAGGAGCTTGCAGAGCTTGGCAGAGTAGCGGAAAGCCAGATAAACCAGCAGCAGTCCGATATTGCAAGCAAGGCAAAATCCGAGTTTTTATCCCGAATGAGCCACGAGATACGTACACCGATGAACGGCATTATCGGTATGACGGCAATTGCACTGCAGCAGAACCAGAGCAAAGAGCGGGCAATAGACTGTCTGCAAAAAATACAGTCCTCCTCGGAATATCTGTTGGGACTGATTAACGATATTCTGGATATGTCCAAAATTGAAAGCGGCAAGATGAAGCTGGAGCCGTGCAATTTTAATATCTATGAAATGCTGGATACCATAGGGGAGCTGATTGTGCCCCAGGCGGAGGCAAAGCGGATTGACCTTGTAAAGGATATCAGGATGAACCATAAATGGTTTATGGCGGACCGGATGCGGATAAGCCAGGTGCTGATTAATCTGCTCGGCAATGCGGTGAAATTTACGCCTGCCGGAGGAAAGGTCGTCTTTTCGGTAGAAGAGCTTGAGAGCGATGAGGAACAGGCGCAGGTTTCTTTTGCAGTATCAGATACAGGCATCGGGATTGCGCCTGAGGACCAGGAAAGAGTGTTCCGCTCCTTTGAGCAGGCATCCTCGAATCCGTCAAAGCAGCAGGGGACAGGACTTGGGCTTTCCATCAGCAGCCGTCTGGTTCAGCTTATGGGAAGCAATATCCAGATTGAAAGCACCCCGGGGGAGGGCAGTACGTTCCGATTTGCAATTCCCATTAATCTCGGAGAAGATATGGAAACGGAAGTTTCACAGGAGGAGGTTTCCTTTGAGGGCCGCCGTGTGCTTGTGGTGGAGGATAATGAACTGAATTCGGAAATTGCCCAGTGCCTTCTTGAAGAACGCGGCTTTGAAGTAGACTGTGTATTTAACGGAGCCGAGGCGGTAGAGCGGGTGAAGAACATGCCGCCGGGGACATATGATGTGATTCTGATGGATATTATGATGCCGGTGATGGACGGACTTTCGGCGACGCGGGCAATTCGGGGCATGGAGCGGGAGGACTGCCATACCATCCCGATTGTGGCAATGTCGGCGAACGCCTTTGACGACGATTTGAAGAAGTCGGTGGAGTGCGGGATGAACGGGCATTTATCCAAACCGGTGGATGTGGAGAAGCTGTATCAGACGCTGGGAGAGATTATTTTTAAAAACTCGTGAACCGTGTGAACCGACCTGTGTGAATCGCCTGAACCGCAATAAGAAAAATTTATGTCATTAAACAGGTTGTTTGTGTAACTGCAGTTAAATATATTTTTAATTTTCCGATATTATTACCAGAGGCAAAATACATAAGGACAGGGCGGGAGGGATAATAATGCAAATCGGGAATATGCAGGAATTCAGGCAGCAGCAGCTTGACAAGGTGAGAAAACGCAAGGAAGAGGAAAAGAAGATAAAAAAAGGCATTTACCAGATGCATGCCATGGTTGACAGCCAGTGCATGGAGACCTTTGATAAGGAACATAAGAAGGTTGAGGAGAATGCCGGGAACGCAAAGAACGAAACCGGCTCCGAGGGAAAGACAAAAGAGAACAAAAAGAAGGATATCCAGACAGAAATTGAAAAAATGCTGGCTGCGGGGAGAAAGGCCATCAATTTAAGCCAGATGCAGGTATAACAGCGAAAGATTGCGGGAGGGAAGAAAATGTTCAGTTTTCTTCCCTTTTTGCATTTTACAGGAAATGACACCAAAATTATTTCAGGAACGGGGGAATATTTCATGTCTGGCGGGAATAATAAAAATGAACATGGATATCGTTGAAAATGACAAATAATAATTAGTATGAGCAAAGACAAACAGTATAAAGTGTAATAAAATAAGACCAGAAACAACAAAAAAATGTCTATTATGTCGATAAAAGTCGGTATTTTACTGAAAATGATTCGATAGAAGTAGACAAAACAAAAAGAAAGACAGGAGGTTTTTTATGAGAAAGAAATACTTGGCTTATCTTTTGGCGGCAGCTATGACGTTGTCTTTGGCAGGATGCGGCGGTGCGTCAAAGGAAAACGATTCAAAGACACAGGAAGAAAATACGACGGAACAAAACGACGGTTCCGGTGACAGCCAGGAAGCGGGAGACAATTCCGGTCCGGCAGACGAGGGCGCGGAAGCATCGGGAAGCGATACGGGATTGTCAGGTTCCTTCTCCATTTACCACATGCATGGCGAGGATGACACGACAGGAACTGCGGCGGCTTTCTGGAAAGCGGCTAACAAATTCATGGAAGAAAATCCAAATGTAAATATTGAATTTGTTTTTTCGGCGCATGACGGCTATCAGCAAAAGCTCACTGCGATGATGGCAGGGGACGAGCTTACGGATGTCTGGCTGACAAAAGGCGATATGCTTCCTTCCTTTGCGGATACCGGAACCATTCAGGCGGCTGACCAGTATATTAAGCAGGATTCGGAATGGGCGAACGCGTATCTGGACGGCGCGTTTGGAGACTGTACCTATAATGGAACCGAGTGGGGGATACCCATGCAGATGCAGGCCAATACAATCGGTATTTACAACAAGGCGATTTTTGAGGAATGCGGAATTGACAAATGGCCGGAAACATGGACGGAGCTTTTAGAGGACTGTGAAAAAATCAAGGCAAAAGGCTATATACCGATTGCAATGGGAAATAAGGAACAGTGGGTTGCGGAGTCAACGGTTTTCAACACCTATGCTTATAAGTACGTTGACCAGGAATGGTTCAACAGCCTTGCAAACAATCAGGGGGCAAAGTTTACGGACGAGGCTTTTGTCAGAGCGCTGGCAGGATTCCAGAACATTGCACAGTACTTTAATGAGGACATGAACTCTCTCGACCAGAACGAAATGTATGCTCTTTACTATAATAAACAGGCAGCCATGTTTTTCAACGGAGCCTGGGGCGTGGGCAATATGATTGGCAACTGTCCTGAAGATGTGCTTGCGGATACCCATGTGGGTCTGATGCCGGCAGTGGAAGGAGAAGCGGGAACCAAGTACGATACGGCGGCAGGGGCAGGTTGGAATTATGTGATTCACAGCAGATTGCAGGGAGATGACTTAACTGCGTGTCTTGCCTTCCTGAAAGCGGTATCTACCGGGGACTACGCGAACAGCGCGCTGGAGCTTGGGTTTATTTCTTCGGGAAAAACGACGGACGTGGACCTTTCCGCACTGCATCCGCTTTTTGCAGAGTATTACGAGCTGGCGGCAACGATGAATAACTGCTCCATTTTCGACGTCGTTCTTCCGGCGGAGGTTGGTTCGGGCGTTCTCTACGCAGATACACAGCAGCTCATTGCCGGGACGATGACCCCGGAGGAAATGGCGGCTGATTGTCAGGCAGTTATGGAAGCAAACTATTAATCTCGGAAAATATCAGGTTGTTAAGCCGGTGAGCCATTGCGAATCTGCTGAAAAACAGTAGGGGCAATGGCTCCGGTTTTTACAGACGGCAGGAGGGATTGAATGAATATTCGGGAAATTCGGAATAAGAAACAGAAGATTGGAATTTATCTGCTTATTATGGTTCCATTTATCTATTTTGTATATATCATGGTTTATCCTCTGTTTACTTCCGTTTATTACAGTCTGACGAAGTGGAAAGGAATCGGGGAGGCGCAGTTTGTAGGGCTTGGCAATTATGCCACGCTGCTTAAAACAGGGGATTTCTGGCTGGTAACAAAAAACACATTGTTTTTGAGTCTGGTATGCACGATTGGCCAGGTGGGAATTGCATTAGTGATTGCGTTTCTTATGACAATCCGCAGGCTGCGGCTGAAAGCCTTTCACCGGGCGGTCATCTTTTTCCCGGTGGTAATGGCCCCTATCGTTGTGGGATATGTCTGGCGTTTTATTTATAATTCAAATTACGGATTGCTGAATGCTTTTTTACGGGCAGTGGGGCGGGAAGACTGGATTCGGTTCTGGCTGGATGACCAGAATATTGTTCTTCGCGTGGTGTCGATTCCGGTTATCTGGCAGTATATCGGTCTGTATATGGTGATTCTTATGAGCGCGATTTCGGCTATTCCACAGGAGGTTTTTGAATGCGCGGAGATTGACGGGGCGACGGGCCTTAAAAAGTCGATTTACATTACGCTTCCCATGGTGTGGGATACCTTAAAAATCTGTATTATTCTGTGTGCGGGCGGGACAATGAAAATATACGACCACCTTGTTGCGCTGACAAACGGAGGGCCGGGAAGGGCCACGGAATCGCTGGCGATGTACTGCTATGAGAACACTTTTAAGTTTGGCAATTTTGGGATGGGGGCGACAATTGCCGTTTCTATTCTGGTGTTCGCGCTGTTAATCAGCGGATTTGTGCAGGTTATGATGGGAAGGAGGAACAGGGATGAATAAGATAAAAAAATTTGTAACCGGCTTTTTTGTAAATGTTCCGATTATGCTGCTGTCCCTGACCTGTATTTTCCCGGTAATCTGGCTTTTGTATTCTTCGGTGAAAACAGACGTTGAGTTTAACAGAAGCCCGGTCAGCCTTCCGGCGCAAATCCATCTGGATAACTATGTGGCGGCGTTTAAGAAAGCGAGCTTTGGGACATTTACATTTAACAGCGCTTTTAACAGCGTGGTTTCATTATTGCTGGTGCTTCTCATTTCATTTGTCATGGGATATCTTTTGTCAAGATACCGGTTTAAAGGAAGAAATTTAATATACGGGGCATTGATGGCAGCAATGATGATTCCGGTTTATGCGCTGCTTGTCCCGATATTTATCCAGGAAAAGCAGATGGGGCTTTTGAACACGCATTTTTCTCTGATACCGGTTTATGTGGCGCTTGAGCTGCCTACGTCCGTGTTTTTGATAGACGGTTATATACGGGGGATTTCCGTTGATATGGAGGACGCGGCTTCCATTGACGGGGCAAGTCTTCCCAGAATCATGTTTACAATTATTATGCCGATTTGCAAGCCGATTTTGTCTACCATTGTGATTCTGACTTTTATGCATGTATGGAACGAGTTTGCATTTGCGCAGGTACTGATTTCAAAGGAGAGCCTTAAGACAATTCCAATTGGACTTACTTATTTTACCACACAGTATTCTACCAGCTATACGCTCCTTTTGGCGGCCCTGGCAATGGCTACGATACCGGTGCTGGTTATTTATCTTTTCTTTTATAACAAAATTATGGAAGGAATGATGGCGGGAGCGATAAAAGGTTAGTTTGCAGGAGAGCATACAGCATGATTGACATATCCCGACTTTCTCAGATAAATCCTTATATCAGGATGATGAAACTGCAAAAAGAAGCGTCTTATTCAGGAAAATGGGAAGATATTGATAATGTGTTCACGTATATTGCTGTGGGAAACGCCGATTTTGTTGTAAACGGAATCAGCTACCGTCTTCACGCGGGCAGCATCATTATCATACCTCCCTATATGACGCATGTAATTATATCAAACAGCGCGGAGCCTTTTGTCCAGTATATCATGCACTTTGATTTTTATGAATCAGAGGAGAGAAAAGAACTGGCGCATAAAAATATGCTGGAAGAAGAACAGCCGGTGATTCCTGAAAGAGAATGTGTTCTGGACGACAGCGTAATTGTTTCCGAGATACCGGAGGCGGAACGCAATCAGGTGGTTCTGCGCTATTTGAACCTGATTCAGGAATTCAATGAGAACAAGCCGGGAAGAAACCTGATTCTGAAAGCCGGATGTACAGAACTGCTGGTAAACGCCTTAAGAAACTGTGTGGAGGTTAAGGAAAAGAGCAGCAGGAAAAAAACAAAATCATGGATTCATATTGAAAATGCAATGGAATATATTATGAACTGTGATTTGGCCGGAGATTTGACCAACGAGGGAGTGGCTAAAGGAATCGGAGTGTCGGCAAATTATCTTACCAGTATCTTCCAGATGTACCTGGGAATTTCTCTGCACAAGTATATAATGAATGTAAGGATTGAGCATGCCCAGCAGTTACTTTTATCCGGTAAGGTAAATGTGACGGAAGCGGCTGACATGACGGGTTTTTCCAGCATTCATGTATTCAGCAAGACTTTTAAAAATATTATGGGCATTTCGCCCAGTCAATTTATGAATGAAACTGTAACCAGAAAAAAGGAGGTAAAATTTTATGTGGATTGAGGGAAATTACAGACGCAATCTGATGGACATGCACATTGACGACTGGAACCCGGAGTTTTTGAGCCGTCTTAATGTGGATGAATATGTGGAGGCGTTAAAGGATGCCGGTATCCAGGCAGCCATGGTAAAAGGCAGGCCCCACACAGGACTGGCTTATTATCCGACCAGAGTAGGAAGGATGCACAAAGGACTGAAAGGCTTTGATTTTCTTGGAACAATGGTTCAGAAATGTCACGAAAACGGGATTGCGGTGGTGGCGTACTTTACCCAGATTTTTGACAACTGGGCGTATGAAAATCACCCCGAATGGCGGCTTGTCACTTCGGACGGAATGGGAATGAGGGAGCTTCACGAGAAGAAAGACATGAAGACAGGGCGGTACGGAATCGTGTGCCCCAACAACGAAGGATATCGGGCGTATGTGAAAGCCTGCCTGACGGAAATGAATGAGCTGTACGATTTTGAGGGAATGTTCCTGGATATGACGTTTTTCCCGGAGGTTTGTTATTGTCCGAGCTGTCGGAAAAGGTATAAGGATGAAACCGGAAAAGAACTGCCGAGAAAGATAGACTGGAAAGACCCGGACTGGCTGGAATATGCCTATAAGAGGGACGAATGGATAGCGGATTATGCGAAATTCGCCACAGACTGCGTAAAGAAAATCAAGCCCCATGTAACCATTGAACATCAGCTTTCCAATATTGCGGGTTCCTGGATTGTGGCTGATTCGGAATTGCTTCTGGACGCCATTGACTGCGCCAGCGGCGATTATTACGGCGGCTTTCTGCAGCAGACGTTTATCAACAAGTATTATAAAAATATTTCTCCGAATCTTCCCTTTGTGTACCATACCTCCCGGTGCGACCCGGAGCTGGCCTATCATACCACGACGAAAACAGAGGAAGAGATGCTTTTGCATGTAATCACCTCTCTCGTACATAACGGAGCGTTCCTTTTAGTGGACGCCATCAACCCCGACGGAAGCATAGTGCCCGAGGTTTACCATGGCCTGATGAAACGTGTCTATGGAGTTACAAGACAATACGAAAAATACGTTGGCGGGGAAACATACCGGGACGCGGCGGTGTGGTTTGCCACCCATGCCAAATTTGACCCGAATGAAACGGATATAGACGTGATGGAGAAGACTTTTTCGCCCGCTTATTATATGAAATCGCCGGTAGCGGCATCTTCCGTTCTCCGCGAATATAACGTGCCCTTTGAAGTCATAGGGACAAAGAATATAAAGGACGAGAAAGCAAAGGTAATGATTTTGTCTCATGTTGCCAACATACGTGACGAAGAGATGGATGAGATAGAAGCGTATCTGGCAAAGGGCGGTAACCTGCTTGTAAGCGGCCCTGTGGGAAACGAAAGACTGCAGAAGCTTATTGGCATTAAAATTACGGGGCGCACGGAACATGATTTTACCTATATGAGCCCTACAGAGGCGGGAGCGGACTTCTTCGAGGGATTTTCCCGTCTGGCGCCCCTTACCATCGACGGCCACCAGATGGAGGCGGAAATCACGGACGAAAGTAATCTTACCGTGCTCGCCACGAAAACCCTGCCCTATACCATGACGGGATGCTGTGAGTTTTCGGCTATTCATTCCAATCCGCCCGGCATTTATACAGAGGCTCCCTGCGCCGTGCTAAAGGAAACGGGAGAGGGCAAAATTATCTGGACGGCCGCCCCTGTTGAAATGTCAAGGCCCTATATGAGCCGTAAGGTATTTTTCCGTATGGTCGATTTTTTGCGGGGAGAAGCCTCCTTTACCTCCAACGCGCCGAAGTTCGTGGAGGTTCTTGCATGGAAAAAGGATGGGGAAGATTATTTTGCGGTCATTAACCAGCAGGAGGAATCTCCCATTGCGCCTATGTATGATATTATAATCGAAGTAAAGGGAAAGGCGGACAAAAAGGCTTATCTCCTGCCGGAAAATACGGAGCTTAAGACGGAAATTACGGGAGAGGATTCGTTGAAGATTTATCTGCCGAAGCTGGAGATTTTCCACATACTTCGTTTAGGCTGAAAGGAGAGGGCGCTGTTATGAAATACGGAATTTATTTTGCTTATTGGGAAAAAGAGTGGAATGCGGACCAGAAACGGTATATTGAGAAGGTGAAGGAGCTGGGGTTTGACGTTCTGGAAATTTCCTGCGCCATGCTGAAAAATACCGGTAAAGAAGAATTGCTGGAAATGAGAAAAAGAGCGGCAGATGCCGGAATTACGCTTACCGCCGGATACGGCCCGGCGGCGGGGGAAAATCTCGGAAGCCCCGATTCGGAAGTGGTAAAAAACGCAGTGGCTTTTTATACGGACATATTAAAAAAACTGGAAATTCTTGATATTCACACCCTGGGAGGCGGAATTTATTCCTACTGGCCGGTGGACTACAGTAAGCCTGTTGACAAAGCGGGAGACTGGGCGCGGAGCGTTTTAAATGTGCGGAAAGTAGGGAAGATTGCCAAAGAATGCGGCGTGGACTACTGCCTGGAGGTCTTAAACCGGTTTGAGGGCTATCTGCTCAATACCTGTGCGGAGTGTAAAAGTTTTGTGGAGGAGGTGGATGTGGACGCAGTAAAGATTATGCTGGATACTTTTCATATGAACATTGAGGAGGACAGTATGCCGGAGGCGATTTTGCTGGCAGGAGATAAGCTGGGACATTTCCATGTGGGAGAAAATAACCGACGCCTGCCGGGGAAAGGCGGCCTGCCCTGGTATGAAATCGGCATGGCGCTTCGGGCCGTGGGTTATAACAAAAACGTAGTGATGGAGCCTTTTGTGAGAAGCGGAGGAGGCGTGGGCAGCGATATTAAAATATGGCGGGATTTAAGCAGGGGAGCATCGGACGCCCGGCTTGACGCGGATGCAAAAAATTCGGTGGCGTATCTGCGTTATGTTTTCAGCGGGCCTGATTCCGATTACGGAAGCGTTATTTTGTAAGTGATGTAAATGAAAGGAAAGAGCTAAAGATGAAAAATTATCCGGTAATAGGAATACGTCCTGTTGTGGATTCCAGACGTCTTGGCATTCGGGATGCATTAGAGGGCAAGGTAAGACAGATGGCGGAAGCGGCCGGTACGCTGATTCGGGAAAATGTATTTTATGCAGACGGTACGCCGGCCCGCACAGTGATTTTTTCCGGCAGCATTGCCGGCGGGGAAGAGGCGGCAAGGTGTGAAGCGGAATTTGCGTCTCAGCACGTGACCGCCACCTTAAGCGTGACGCCAAGCTGGTGCTATCCGCTTGAGACAATTGACATGAACCCCATGACGACAAAAGCAATATGGGGATTTAACGGAACGGAGCGTCCGGGAGCCGTGTACCTTGCGGCGGCGATGGCGGCTCATAACCAGATGCACAGGCCCTGTTTTTCCATTTACGGAAAGGATGTGCAGGATATGGACGAAGAGGAAATTCCAGCCGATGTGCAGGAGAAAATTCTGCGGTTCGCAAGATGTGCCATTGCGGTAGGCGAAATGCAGAACAAAGCGTATGTGGGATTCGGCTCTGTTTCCATGGGGATTATGGGTTCTTTCTTAGACCCTTCTTTCTACATAAGATATCTGGGAATGCGGCCTGAATGGGTAGATATGACAGAGATTCTCCGGCGAATGGAGCAGGGGATTTATGACGGGGAAGAATTTGAAGCAGCTCTTTTGTGGGTGAAAGAAAACTGTAAGGAGGGCTTTGACCCGAATCCGGACACAAAAGCTCACGGACGGGAAGAAAAGGATAAGGAATGGGAATTTGTGGTGAAGCTCACCATGATTATCAGGGACATAATGCTGGGAAGCGAAAAACTGGCGGAGCTTGGTTTTGCCGAGGAAGCCTTAGGGCGCAACGGCCTGTTCGGCGGCTTTCAGGGACAGCGCATGTGGACGGATTATAAACCGAACGGGGATTTTACGGAAGCGATTTTGAACTCATCCTTTGACTGGAACGGAAAACGCCAGCCGATAGTATTTGCCACGGAAAACGATAATCTGAACGGGCTTTCCATGCTGTTTGGCAATCTGTTGACGGGAAAGGCCAGCGGTTTTTCCGATATCCGATGCTATTGGAGTCCCGACGCGGTAAAAAGAGTGAGCGGATGGCAGCCAAAGGGAAAGGCGGCAGGCGGATTCATCCATCTGATTAATTCCGGTTCCACCTGTCTGGACGCCACGGGGAAATCGGCGGATAAGGAGGGGATGGGGGTTATGAAACCATGGTGGGAGATGACTCCAAAAGACATAAATGCCTGCCTTGAAGCTGCTGTTTTTTGCCCGGCGGAGCTGTGCCAGTTCAGAGGCGGAGGTTTTTCCTCCCATTTTGTGACGGAAGCGGAAATGCCCCTCACATTAGTAAGGGTAAATCTGATAAACGGTGCAGAACCGGTAATGCAAATTGCGGAGGGCTGGAGCGTAGTGCTTCCGGAGGAGGTACATCGTATCATTGACAGCAGGACTGACCCCACGTGGCCTACTACGTGGTTCGTGCCAAGGACGGGAGAAAAGAAGGCTTTCCGGGACGTTTACAGTGTGATGGCAAACTGGGGGGCAAATCATGGCGCGTTTATCCATGGCCATGTAGGAGCGGATTTGATTACCCTGGCTTCCATGCTGCGGATACCGGTGACCATGCATAATGTGGCGGAGGAACAGATATTCCGCCCTCATGTATGGCTGTCTTACGGGACGCAGGAGTCCGAGGCGGCGGATTTGGCGGCTTGCAGGGCATTCGGGCCTTTATACAGATAATGACAGTGGCAGAATCGTCTTTCATCCGGCCGGTATTCATGTTATAATGAATTGCATCAAAACACAGGCGGAATGTGGGGAATGGGCCCGTCTCTGGCGGGCTTTCCCTGCAGGTAATGATAGCGAAAAATAACAGCGGAGTATGAAAGAAAAGGAGGACGATTATGCTATATCCCAAAGTGAATCAGGCGCGTTCCGTTATTGACTTGTCAGGCGTGTGGGGATTCCGGCTGGGCACGGACGAAGAGCCGGGAGAGCACATTGAAAAGCTGGAGAAACCGGAAGTCATTGCGGTTCCCGCGTCCTACAACGACCAGAAGGACGACCCGGCTTACCGGCACCATTACGGCTGGGCCTGTTATCAGAGAGAAATCGTGGTGCCCGCGTACATGAAAGACGAGAGGAGAGTGCTGCGTTTTGACGCCGTCACCCACAATGCGAAGATTTATCTGAATCAGCGGCTTGTTATGACCCACAAAGGCGGCTTCCTGCCCTTTGAAATCGACATTACGGATTTGATACCGGCGGGGGAAAAGGCGCTTCTCAGCGTTGCGGTGGATAACCGGGTAAATCACGGCACGCTGCCGGTGGGAAATGAGGATGTGGCCTTTTTCGGCTCGGACAATCCGGGGATTCCCAGTGTGGAGAGCGCCAAGCAGGCGAGAAAAAAACAGAATTTCCCGAACTTCGATTTCTTCAACTTTTCGGGAATCCATCGTCCTGTCCGCATATATACGACGCCGGCGTCTTACATTGAAGACATTGTGCTGGTTCCGGACATTTCCGGGACAGACGGAATCGTCAGCTATGAGGTGCGTACCGGCGGGGTGCATTCGGATAAGGAGGTTGCCGTAAAAATTCTGGATGAAGATGGAAATTGCGTGGCGTCGGCAGCAGGCAGAGAGGGAACCGTAACGATTCCCGATGCCAGACTGTGGTGGCCCTTTCCGGGTACGCCCTATCTGTACAAAGCGGAGGTTACCTACGGCGGGGATATCTATGAGGAAAGCTTTGGCATCCGCACGGTGAAGGTGGAGGGAAGCTCTTTTCTGATTAACGGAGAGCCTTTTTACTTCAAAGGCTTTGGAAAGCACGAGGATTCGCCTTTCCACGGGAGAGGACTGGATGTGTGTCTGGACGTGAAGGACGTCAACCTGATACACTGGCTGAACGCCAATTCTTTCCGCACCAGCCATTATCCTTATGCGGAGGAAATGTACGCACTCTGCGACAGGGAAGGGATTGTTATCATCGACGAAACCCCGGCTGTTGGCATCAACGGCGGGGGAGCCCATGACCCTTATCAGACTTACGGCGTGAAAGAACATCACGAGGAGGTTATCAGGGATTTGGTGGCAAGGGATAAAAATCACCCCTGCGTGGTAATGTGGTCCATGGGAAACGAGCCGGACACGGAGCATTTTCCACAGTCGGCCTATGACTACTGGCATTCCCTGTATGAGCTTACCCACAGCGTTGACCCGCAGAAAAGACCCGTTACCTTTGTGTGCTGTCAGAATCATTATGAAAATGACATTGTCACCCGAACCATGGACGTGGTGTGTCTGAACCGGTACTATGGGTGGTACAATCTTTCGGGGGACTTGGAGGCGGCCTCCTATGCCCTTAACATGGAGCTGGATTTCTGGGAAAAAATCGGCAAGCCGGTGATGATGACGGAATACGGCGCCGACGCGATTCCGGGCGTTCACAACTGCGTGCCGGAAATGTTCAGCGAAGAATACCAGATGGATTATTACAAAATGCACAGCGACGCCTTTGATAAGAGAGGATTTTTTATCGGGGAGCAGGTTTGGAATTTTGCGGATTTCGCTACCATTCAGGGATGCATGAGAGCGGACGGCAACAAAAAGGGCCTGCTTACCAGAGACAGACGGCCCAAGCTGGCGGCTCACTATTTCAGAAAACGGTGGGGTGAGATTTCGAATTTTGGGTATAAATAGATAGCGTAAAAAGAAAAATTCCCTGCGGAAAAATGTTTTGGGATTGCAGTTTCCGCAGGGAAAAGCAGCTGCGAAATTATTCCGCAACTGCTTTTCTCGATATACCGTAGTAAAACTGCTTCCTGACCCGATAGAATTTTACTGTAATATAATCTCATCCTTACTGCTTCCAAGCAGCAGCGAGCTGACCTTGTCCGGTTCGATTACCCGGTCAAAACGTATAACCTTCACATACTCTGTATCTTCATCAAAGTGCTCCCGAAGGCCCGTACAGGATTCTTCAAGGGAGGAACCGTCCTGATACTTCACGCCGGTGGGCATTGTGGAGGAGAGGACATCGGCCTGGTCCAGATTAATTCCCTCTTTCTCTTCCAGAACTCTTATATCTGCTCCGCTGCACACAAGCTTTGCCGTAAGGGGAGACAGCTCCACGGATTCCACGTATATTTCGCAGCCGTTAATCTGGCATTTGCGGTTTAAGTCAAAACGGACAGACCTTGCAGGATGAACGGTAAGAGAAAAATTCCAGTTTCCTTCAATGAGAGCTTCCCCTTCCACTGCCTTTTGACCGAGGCCAGTCAAGGCGGTAAAGTTCAGATTCATATTCAGGTCTTCCATACTTTCCTCATTTTTAGTTCCGTAAATTTCGAAGTATCTGCTGTTTCCCGGTTCCTGCCTGCTGCTTTCAATAAAGCCCCACCCCATGTAGCCGAAGGGGTTCTGTGCCCCCGGAAAATCTATCTGATAGGATAGGCCGCAGTCGGCATCGATTACAAGGCCGGTGTCCTGTGCCGTGACTTCAAACAGAGCGTAGAAGCAGTTGGAATCCTGTATAGTCTGAATGGCAGTGATGGTAAGGCCGTTGTCAGTTACGGACTGGCCGCTTTCCTGGGCAACCTGCTCCATTACCAGTTTATCCTGCTGCTCAGGGTCTGCAACAAAAATGTCCGTTGCCTTTTCATTCCATTTGAACAGTTCCGCCGCCACCGCGGTTGTTCCAAGCAGAATGACCAGAGCCGCGGCTAAAATGATAAGGGGTCGTGTTTTCATTGTCTGTGTTTTTATATTTTTCATTTTTTTATCCTCCTGATTTTCAAAATCGGCAAGGGCGCTTAACACCTTCTGATGCACAAGGTCCGGTACTTCGGGGAAATCATGGCTCCATTTGTTATTTTTCATTACCATACCCTCCTGTCAAATTTTCTTTTACAAGATTCCGCCCCCTGAAAAGCCGCGTTTTCACCGCCCCCTGGGAAATGTCCAGCATACGGCTGATTTCCTTTACGGAAAAGCCCTCCACATAGAACAGGACAAAAGGAATCCTGTAATTTTTTTCCAGCTCCATTATTGCGCTGAAAACATCCGTATCAGTATCTTCCTGCGTCTGTGTATGTGTTTCAAAATAATCCTCATAGGAAACCAGCGGCTTTTTTGACCGGATAATCTGATAGCATTCATTTATCAGTATCCGGGTAAGCCAGGTCTTAAAATAAGCCTCTTTGCGGAGCGTGTGCAGTTTTTCATAGGCATGTAAAATTGCATTTTGCATTGCATCCGCACAGTCCTCATCATTTGTCAAAATGGATTTGGCGATATGATAGAGGCTTCTTTCTGCCTTTAATACCTCTGCCGTAAATATTTCTTTTGTCATTTTGATGTCCTTCCATGCCACGGAAGATTTTCCACGAAAAAATTCCGAAAGCTTTCTCGTATGAAACGGCCGTTTTCATATTACAACAATTAGATGAAAAGGGAGGCGGAAGGTTACAGGAAAATAAAAAAATTTTGCAAGGAGAACAGTCATGAATAATCTAAAATGATACCGGAACCGCTGAATTATACTGCGGTTCGAAAGCATTATATGGATATTTTCGGACTGGAAAGAGAAAAGGTGTATACCGGTAAATATGGAGAAATCTCTTTTGCCCTGCCGAGATTTGATGAATTTGTCATGTCGAAGATGATTTAAACAGAAACGGAAGCCCGAAATCAATTGAAAATCCCCCGGTTTTATGGTAGACTATGGAAGAAATTCAAAAGCATACACAGGAGGTTTCAACGATTATGGAAGCATACAAACAGGAATTTATCGAATTCATGGTGGACAGCCAGGTGCTTAAATTCGGCGAGTTTACGCTAAAGAGCGGAAGGAAATCTCCTTTTTTTATGAATGCCGGGGGATATGTGACCGGTATGCAGCTCCGTAAGCTGGGAGAATATTATGCAAAGGCGATTCATGACAGCTACGGCCTTGATTTTGACGTGCTTTTCGGGCCGGCCTACAAGGGAATCCCTCTTGCCGTAGCGGCTACCATGGCCATCAGCGAGCTTTACGGAAAGGAAATCCGCTACTGCTCCAACCGCAAGGAGGTAAAGGACCACGGCGATACCGGAATTCTGCTGGGCAGTAAGCTGAAGGACGGGGACAGGGTAGTGATAATCGAGGACGTGACAACCTCCGGCAAGTCCATTGAAGAGACTTATCCGATTATTAAGGCCCAGGCCGACGTGGAGGTAAGGGGGCTTATGGTATCCCTGAACCGGATGGAAAAGGGACAGAGCGACAAGAGCGCCCTTGCGGAAATCAAAGAGAAGTACGGCTTTGAGGCGAACGCCATTGTAAATATGAGCGAAGTGGTGGAATATCTGTATAATAAGCCTTACAAGGGGCAAATTTATATTAATGACGAGATTAAGAAGTGTATTGACGAGTATTATGAGAAGTACGGCGCCAGGTAAAGTACCTGACAGCGGCGAGGGAGCCGCGGAAAGGAGAGGCAGTATGGAAGAAAAGGTTTATAAGACGATGAGCGGGGCAGGCGCAATGAGCATTGCGGTGGGCGTTGTGGCGCTGGTGACAGGGATTGTCTGCGGGATATTAATGATTATCGGGGGCTCTAAGCTGTTGGCGCACAGGTCAAAAATATTGTTTTGAAAAAAGGGCATTCCCTGAGCGGGGTGCCTTTTTCTGACAGGGGTAGGAAAGCATGCTGAGAGATAAGGGATTTATTTTTACCAATAAAAAGCATACGGAAAAAGGGATTATGTCAACAATTCTCGGGGTGCTGGCCGCCATTACGCTGGGTCTTGCGGTTTATTTCTCCTACAGCACAGGAGGCAATGCCACGAGCAGGGACGCTGCGGCTGCGCTTCTGGCGGTTGTTTTTATGACCGTAGGGCTTACGCTGGGAATCTGGTCCACCTCGGAAAAGGATAAATATAAGCTTTTTACGTTGCTGGGGATTGTTGCTAATGTCCTGGCATTTGCTATGCTTAGTCTGATATTATTTGCGGGAGCGTATGTGAAATGATGATTGAAGAAAGATTTTTGCTTGCAAAGGACAGAATTAAGGAGATAAAGAGTGAAACCGGTCTGCGGCCGGAATTCCAGGAATATTTTGTGAAAACAGCGGGCTTTCTGGAATTGATAATGGAGAATTATGCCTTTATCATGGACGGCGGTCTTGAAAAAAGTCCTGTGGAGGAGCTGAAAGAGAGAAATTACAGGCTGTATGAGGATATTCTTCCCGAAAATTACGGGAAAAGCTATGGGAATCCGCGAGTCTGCGGGGAGCTTTTCGGAAAGGAATACGGGCAGATACTTTGTTTTTTGTATGCGGAGCTGCGCAGCCTTATTCCGCTTATTTTCGAGAGAAGGCTTTCGGATATGGTTATCCGCATGGAGCTGTTTCTGGAAATCTACGGTTCTTTTGTCTGTGAGCAGGAGGAAAGCGGAGGGCTTCCGGAGAGGGAGGCTTTGCGGGATATTATTTATTTTTATGTGAGCGACTATACAAGGGAAGCCACAGAGCAGAAAATACGGGATATGGTTGTGCCGGAGTCGGATTTTGCCCTGCGCATTATAGAATCGGATTTGACGGATTGCCGGTATCTGTACCGGTTCGGGGAATATGTTACCGACAACGAGATAGAGACCTGGAAGCATCTGAATACTCTTTCGGAGGAAACTCTGCAGAAAATGGCGGATACCTACACGGAGGGCTACCGGATTGGTTTTGAGGTGGGAAATAAGGACATCACCAGAAAAAAGACGGTGAATATCCGGTATTGTCTTGGTTTTGAGCCCGTGATAAAAAAGGCAGTGGATAATTTTATGAAAATAGGGCTGCGTCCCACGATTTACCGCGCGGCTGCCAGTGTTTTACAGGGAAGGGGCATGAGCCGGGTGGGCTATTACGGCGCGGTGCCCAACAAGCAGTATGATTTTGACCATAAGGACGACCATGCCCTTGTGTTTGACAGAAGGCTGATGCAGGTACATCTGGAAGCCTTAAAAGAAGGATATGAGAAATACAAAAAAGAGGCGGCGGTTTTCGGCGGTCCGGCAGTAATGGAAATATTCGGAGAAAAGCCGGTAAATCTGGAGGAAAAGCCGGAAGCGCTGCACTTATCCGGGGAGCAGCAAAAGCTCATGGTGGAATATATGTCGGCGTCCGGGGAGCTGGTGAATCAGTATATCAGGGGCGAGGAGAGAAGCTTTACCATTATCGCCTTTCCCGTACCCGAAATCGGAGAGGACTTTTCCGCGATTTTTGATGAAACAATAAAGCTTAACACTCTGGATTACGCGCTGTATCAGAGAATGCAGCAGGTAATCATTGACACGCTGGATAAGGGAAAATATGTGATTGTCAAGGGAATGAAAGGGAACAGGACAAACTTAAAGGTGATGCTCCATCCGCTTGAAAATCCCGATAAACAGACGAACTTTGAAAACTGTGTGGCGGATGTGAATATTCCTGTGGGCGAGGTGTTTACTTCACCGGTTCTCGCAGGGACGGAAGGGGTTCTCCATGTGAGCAGAGTCTATCTGCGGGAGCTTGAGTTTAAGAATCTTTCCCTTACCTTTGAGGACGGAATGGTGACGGACTATGACTGCGGCAATTTTGAGGACAGGGAGCAGAACCGGAAATTTGTCAGGGATAACGTATTGTTCCATCATGACAGTGTGCCCCTTGGAGAGTTTGCCATCGGCACGAATACCACAGCCTATGTGATGGCGAAAAAGTATGGGATAGAAGATAAGCTTCCTATATTAATAGCGGAAAAGACAGGTCCCCATTTTGCTGTAGGAGACACCTGTTATTCCCATGCGGAGGATGTCGCGGTATTCAATCCCGACGGAAAGGAAATTATCGCAAGGGATAACGAGTGTTCTTTAAAGAGAAAGGATAAGGACGCGTCGGCATATTTTAACTGTCACACGGATATCACCATTCCCTATGACGAATTGGGCGAGGTCAGCGTGGTGACTTATGATGAGGAAGTGATTCCGGTGATTGTGGAGGGAAGATTTGCGCTGGCAGGCTGTGAGGAGCTGAACCGGCCGTTAGAGGTTTAGGGGGATTTGGCAGGGAGGCCGTTTATTTGGTGAAGTGGCCGCCGGGCGGGAAATATTCCGTTCGTCGCCGCGCTTTCGCTCTATGAAAGCGCGGCGACGAACGACTGTTCCCGGCTCTGAGCGTCCCCTTCCCACATTTATCATTCCTTAAGAAAATATAGTTGCAGTCCCCCCACCTTTTATAGTATGATGTTATAGAATATAAGGCACAGTAAACAGAAATTTGCAGGAGGATTATTTATGGCACAGGTAGGAATTGTAATGGGCAGCGACTCGGATATGCCGGTGATGGCGAAAGCAGCCGATGTCCTTAATGAGCTTGGGATTTCCTTTGAGATGAGAATCATTTCAGCGCACAGGGAGCCGGATGTGTTTTTTGAATATGCAAAAACCGCCGAAGAAAAGGGCTTTAAGGTAATTATTGCCGGGGCGGGGATGGCAGCTCACCTGCCGGGTATGTGCGCGGCCATTTTTCCCATGCCGGTAATTGGCATTCCCATGCATACCACATCCTTAGGCGGAAGGGATTCTCTGTATTCCATTGTGCAGATGCCTCAGGGAATACCGGTGGCAACTGTGGCCATAAACGGGGGAGCAAATGCGGGGATTTTGGCGGCAAAGATACTTGCAACCTCCGACGGGGAGCTTCTTAAGAGGCTGAAGGATTACAGCCTGAAGATGAAAGAAAGCGTCCAGAAAAAGGATGACAGACTGCAAAGCGAAGGTTATAAGAATTATTGAAAGTGTGAGTTCACAGGGTGAAAATCAGTAGGGGAAGTGAAAGCGAAAGCTTGCGCTCTCCCCGATTTGTACGCGTGCAGGGCGCGCAGATGGGAGCAAAACATGGATTACAAAAAATCAGGAGTGGATATTGAAGCCGGTTACCGCAGCGTGGAGCTGATGAAAGAATATGTAAAGGAAACCTTAAGGCCGGAAGTGCTGGGAGGCCTGGGGGGATTTTCGGGGGCGTTTTCCCTTTCTTCTATTAAAAATATGGAAAAACCCGCGCTGGTTTCGGGAACCGACGGAGTGGGAACCAAATTGAAGCTGGCGTTTCTTATGGATAAGCATGACACGGTGGGAATCGACTGTGTTGCCATGTGTGTAAACGACATTGCATGCGCAGGAGGGGAACCGTTGTTTTTCCTGGATTACATAGCATGCGGCAAAAATTATCCCGAAAAAATCGCGGCAATTGTAAAAGGCGTGGCAGAGGGCTGTAAGCAGGCAGGCGCTGCGTTAATCGGCGGCGAGACGGCGGAGCACCCGGGGCTTATGCCGGCGGAGGAATATGACCTGGCCGGTTTTGCCGTAGGCGTGGTGGACGAGAAAAATCTGATTACCGGAGCGGCAATTAAGCCGGGAGACGTTCTTATAGGAATTGCATCCTCGGGCGTTCACAGCAACGGTTTTTCCCTGATAAGAAAAGTATTTGACATGACAGAGGAAAGCCTTGACACTTATTATGACGAGCTGGGGAGTACCTTAGGTGAGACACTGCTTACGCCAACCATTATCTATGTAAAGGCGTTAAAGAGCATTCAGGAGGCAGGCATTGTCATTAAAGGCTGCAGCCATATCACAGGCGGCGGTTTCTACGAGAATATTCCCAGAATGCTCCCGGAGAATATCCACGCCGTTGTGGAGAAGGACAGCTATCCTCTGCCGCCCATCTTTAAGCTGCTTGCGCAGAAGGGACAGTTAGAGGAAAGGATGATGTATAATACCTACAATATGGGGCTTGGAATGGTTCTGGCAGTTGCGCCAATGGATGCGGATAAGACATTGGCCGCCGTATCGGCCGCCGGGCAGAAGGCCTATGTGGTGGGCTCCGTGAAGGCCGGGGAAAAGGGAGTGACAATATGCTGAACATTGTAGTCTGTGTTTCGGGCGGCGGAACCAATCTCCAGGCAATCATTGACGGCATCAAAAACGGAATTATCAGAAACACAAAAATAACAGGCGTTATAAGTAATAATGCAGGGGCATATGCCTTAAAAAGAGCGGAAAACGAGGGGATTCCGGCATTTTGCATTTCTCCTAAAAGCTATGAAAGCAGGGAAGAGTTTAATCAGGCTTTCCTGGCAAAGCTTAAAGAGTTAAATCCTGATTTAATTGTGCTTGCCGGTTTCCTTGTAATTTTGCCGGAAGAGATGACCGAAATTTATCAAAACAGAATTATCAATATTCATCCTTCCCTGATTCCTTCTTTCTGCGGGACGGGTTTTTACGGATTGAAGGTTCATGAGGCAGTTCTTGCAAGAGGGGTGAAAATAACCGGCGCCACGGTGCATTTTGTGGATGCGGGGACGGATACGGGAAAGATTATTTCCCAGAAGGCGGTGGAAGTACTTGACGGCGACACACCGGAGATTCTTCAGCGCAGAGTGATGGAGCAGGCGGAATGGGTGATACTGCCCGGGGCGATAGATGAAATTGCCATGGCGGAGATTGCCGGCGGCAAAGGCTGACAATGGGAGGCCCTGCAAATAACGAAACCGGCCAATAACAGGGTTTGCCGGTAAAAATAAAGGGGAGGAAAAACATGAAGGTATTGATTGTAGGCAGCGGCGGCAGAGAACATGCAATTGCCATGAGCGTGGCAAAGAGCCCTGCAGTAGATAAAATATACTGCGCTCCGGGCAATGCGGGCATCGGCATGATTGCGGAATGCGTTCCCATCGGCGCAATGGAATTTGAAAAAATTACGGCATTTGCAAAGGAAAAGGAAATTGATTTAACCATTGTGGGAATGGACGACCCTCTGGTGGGCGGTCTTGTAGACGAGTTGGAAAAGGAGGGGCTTCGCGCTTTCGGGCCCAGGAAAAATGCGGCGATTCTCGAGGGAAGCAAGGCGTTTTCCAAGGATTTGATGAAGAAGTACCGAATTCCCACAGCAGGCTACGAAACCTTTGACTCGGCGGAAGCGGCGCTTACATATCTGGAGGGGGCGGATTTTCCTGTTGTGCTTAAGGCGGACGGCCTTGCATTGGGGAAGGGCGTGCTTATCTGCCAGAATCTGGAAGAGGCCAGAGAAGGGGTGCGGACAATTATGCTGGAGCATCAGTTCGGCAGCGCCGGAAACCGTCTTGTAATAGAAGAATTTCTTACAGGCCGGGAGGTGTCGGTACTTTCCTTTGTGGACGGAAGGACCATCAAAACCATGACTTCCGCTCAGGACCACAAGCGGGCGGGGGACGGCGATACGGGCCTTAATACCGGCGGGATGGGAACCTTTTCACCCAGTCCTTTCTATACGGAGGAAGTGGAGGATTTCTGTAAGAAATATATTTATCAGTCAACCGTTGACGCCATGGCGGCGGAGGGCAGAGAGTTTAAGGGGATTATCTTTTTCGGGCTGATGCTGACAGAAAAGGGCCCCCGGGTGCTTGAATATAATGCAAGGTTCGGAGACCCGGAGGCGCAGGTGGTGCTGCCCCGGATGAAGAACGATATCATTGAGGTGATGGATGCCTGTATTGACGGGCGTCTCGATGAGATTGACCTTCAGTTCGAGGACAACGCGGCGGTTTGCGTGGTGCTGGCGTCCGAGGGATATCCGGTAAAATATGAGAAAGGCCTTGTGATAAAGGGACTGGAGAAGTTTGAAGGGCAGGATTCTTATTTCTGCTTCCATGCAGGAACGAAGAGGACGGAGCAGGGGATTGTAACAAACGGAGGCAGAGTGCTTGGAATCACAGCCAAGGGAAAGGATTTGAAGGAAGCCAGGGCAAACGCTTACAAGGCTGCCGAATGGGTGTCCTTTGATAATAAATATATGCGTCATGACATCGGAAAAGCGATTGACGAGGCATAGAGAGGGGATGAAGAAAAAATATGGCTGAAAAGATGAGAATGCTGCAGTTGTCAGAAGACCAGCAAAGACCTGTTATATGCGAAAAATGCGGGGGAGTGCTGGTTTATAAGGGGCTTGGGGAATACCGCTGCGAGGAATGCGGCGAGTCCGAGTACGATGATTACGGCAAGGTCAGAAGTTATCTGGAAAAGCATAAAGGGGCCAATGTTTCCGATATATCGATTGAAACAGGCGTTTCGCGCAAGTCCATTCGGCAGATGGTAAAGGAAAACCGTTTCGAGGTAATCGAAAACAGAGGCGGATTCCTGAAATGTGAAATGTGCGGAGTTGCAATCAAAAGCGGGCATTTTTGTCCGAAATGCGAGGAGGCTTTCCATAAGAATGTGGAGGCCGAGGCCAGAAATGAAAGACAGAGAAACATGGCCATGGCCGGTTACGGAAAAGAACGTACAGGAGATGATGGAAGTAAACGTTATACACGGGAAAGATGAGGGAATAATAGAAATGAAAAGGTTAAATGTGACAAGGCGCCTGGCTGGTCTTTTTCTGTTTCTGGCGGTATTTTGCATGACGGCGATTACCGGCTTTGCGGCGGAGGGAAAAGTGGTTGCAAAGACCGCAAACATACGCGCGCAGGCAAGCTCGGACAGCGAGGTTATTGCCGGCACCACTCAGGGCAAGACAATAGACATTCAGGGGGCGGTTAAGGATGCTTCGGGGACGGTATGGTATCAGGTTCCCATATCCGGAGGCGGCCACGGTTATATCAGAAGCGATTTGGTGCAGACAAACGAGACAATTAAGGTGAGCGAGAGCGCGCCCGCATCTTCCGGTTCATCGTCCTCCGGCAGTCTGGAGGAAACGGTGCCCACCGCAATCGGGGAAACCCAGGCGGTGATTAAATCAGAAAAGAACGTGAGAGTGCGTTCCGGCGCGTCCACTCAGCACAGCGCTGTGGGCTCTCTGCCGAACGGTACCGGAATCACATTGATTGGAGAGGCAACTGATAATGCAGGTAAGAAGTGGTATCAGATAACCTGTAACTATGACGGAAAGACCGTAGAGGGCTATGTGCGTTCGGATTTGCTGGAAGTGGGCGCGGCCGGAGAGGGTGAAGGCGGCGAGACGCCTCCCGAGGGCGAAGGAGAAGGCGGCGAGAACCCTGAGGGCGAAGCGCCTGAGGGTGAAGGCGGAGAAAATCCCGGGGGAGAGACCGGGGAGCCGGAGCCGGCTCCCGAACCTGAGCACAACGACTATGAGGTAGTTTATGCCCAGAACGATACCGGAGAGTACGAGTATTATCTTTACAACAATGTTGAAGGAAACAGACAGAAGTTAAACGAGCTTTTATCGGCAGTGGGCGTTGCAAACGAAAACAACCAGAAGCTTCAGAAACAGGTGGACAACAGCAAGATTATCATTATTGTCCTTGCCGTGGTTATTGTCCTGCTTTTTATAGCCGTTACGGTTCTCATCTTCAAGGTGCGTTCTCTCTCCTACGATTACGAGTATGAGGAAGACGAGGAGGAGGAAGAAGAGGAGGAAGCTGACGAAGAGGAAGAAGAAGTTCCCGTAAGAAAGCGGGGGAGAAGAAAAACCCAGGAGGAAGACGAAGGGCAGGAGGAGGCTCCCGTAAGGAGAAGGAGGACATCTTCGGAGCCGCAGGAACGCCCGGCAAAATCCGGGGACAGGCAGGCCCGTTCCAGAGCAAAAGGAGAAAGGGAGCTTTATGCGGCGGAAGATGCGCAGCCGGCAAGAAAGCCGGCCTCCAGAAAGCCTCAGAATTTCCTGATAGACGACGATGAATTCGAATTTGAATTCCTCAATATGGATGATAAGGATTTATAAATGCATGACCATTTAGTGACGGGAAGGATGTGCATATGGTTATTGAGATAGATTTCAGCAGTGAGGAGGCGCTTTATCTGCAGCTTCGCAATCAAATCATTCTTGGAATTGCATCGGCCCGGTTTCAGGAGGGAGATGCGCTTCCTTCTGTGCGGCAGCTTGCGGATGATATCGGCATCAATATGCACACCGTAAATAAAGCCTACACGGTATTGAAGCAGGAAGGCTTTTTGAAGGTGGACAGAAGAAAGGGCGCCGTTATTGCTTTGGACGCAGATAAGCTTACCTCTCTGCATGAGATGGATGAAAATCTGCGGGTAATCCTTGCAAAAGGAATCTGCAAAGGCGTTTCTAAGGATGAAGTGCATCAGATGATTGATGAAATATATGAAGAATTTGGAGGAGCCTAATATGCAGTCAGGTGGTTTTACGGACAGGGCAAAGGCGGCGCTGTCCCTTGCGGAGAAAATGGCGTCCAGAATGAGTGCCGGGTACGTGGGTACGGAACATATTCTGGTGGGCCTTCTTCGGGAGAAGGAGGGAGTGGCGGCCAGGGTTCTGAAAGGAAACGGCGCAGATGAAGAAAAAATCGTGGAAATGATACAGGAGCTTATCATGCCGGAGGTTACGGTTGCGCTTCGGGAGAGGCAGGGATATTCCCCGCGGGCAAAATTTGTCCTTGAGGAGGCGCACAGGCAGGCGGACCGTTTCGGGTCGAACGCTACCGGCACGGAGCATATTCTTCTTGCAATGCTTAAGGAAGGGGAAAACGTGGCAGTTCGGCTGCTCAATACCCTTGGGATTTCCGTGCAGAAGCTGTATGCGGACACTTTAATTTCCATGGGAGAGGACGGCAATTTATATAAAGAGGATTTAGGGAGAAAGCAGGCAAGGAGGGGCCGGGCAGGCTCCGCCTTAGAGCAGTACAGCCGGGATTTGACGGCGTTAGCCGCCGCCGGAGCCCTTGACCCCGTGATTGGCAGAGAGAGGGAAATCAGGAGGGTTATCGAAATATTAAGCCGCCGGACCAAGAATAATCCCTGTCTTATCGGGGAGCCGGGAGTGGGAAAGACGGCGGTGGTGGAAGGGCTTGCCCTGCGCATTGTGGCGGGAGAGGTGCCCTTTACCGTACAGAACAAAAGGCTGCTTACCCTGGATTTGTCGGGAATGGTGGCCGGTTCCAAATACAGAGGCGAGTTTGAGGAGAGAATCAAGAAGGTTATCCGGGAGGTGGAGGAGGACGGCAACGTCATCCTTTTCCTGGACGAGATGCATACGATTATCGGCGCGGGCGGAGCGGAAGGCGCCATCGACGCTTCCAACATCTTAAAGCCCTCCCTTGCAAGAGGAGAACTGCAGATGATTGGCGCGACCACCGTGGCGGAATATCACAAATATGTCGAGAAGGACGCCGCCCTGGAGAGACGTTTCCAGTCGGTTTACGTGGAGGAGCCCACCATTGAAGAGGCGGTGGAAATCTTAAAGGGGGTGGCCCCCAAATATGAGGAGCATCACCGAGTTACCATCACGGAGGGCGCCATTACGGCGGCGGTACAGCTTTCGGAGCGCTATATTAACGACAGGAACCTTCCCGACAAGGCCATTGATTTGATTGACGAGGCAGCAGCGGCGGTCCGGCTGAACAATACCCGGACGCCGGAAAATTTAAAGGAAATGCTTCTTCGGATTCAGGATATGGACGCCCAGGTGGAGGATTGCCTGAAAAGGCAGGAGTTTGAAAAGGCCGGCGAGGTCCGAAGGGAGCAGGAAAAGCTCATCAGAAATTATGAGAGAGCCCGGGAACGCAAGCGCAGGCAGCAGACGGAGAGCAGCCTTGCGGTAAGTGAAAATGAAATTGCCGAGGTGGTTTCCTCCTGGACAAAGGTGCCGGTGAAAAAGCTTACGGAAAAGGAGAGCGAGCGGCTGCTTCGGCTGGAAAACGTGCTGCACAGGCGTGTAATCGGCCAGAAGGCGGCGGTAAGCGCCGTTTCCAGAGCCATAAGGAGAGGCAGAGTGGGTCTGCAGGACCCGGGGAGGCCCATCGGTTCGTTCCTGTTTTTGGGACCTACCGGCGTGGGAAAAACAGAGCTGTCAAAGGCGCTTGCGGAGGCCATGTTCGGAACGGAAAGCGCGTTAATCAGGGTGGACATGTCAGAGTATATGGAGGGACATTCCGTATCGAAGATGATAGGTTCGCCTCCGGGATACGTGGGCTTTGAGGAGGGCGGACAGCTCAGCGAGAAGATAAGGAAAAACCCTTACTCCGTGGTGCTCTTTGATGAAATCGAGAAAGCCCATCCTGATGTGTTCAACGTGCTTTTGCAGGTTCTTGACGACGGTCATATCACGGATTCAAAAGGGCGCAAAGTGAGCTTTAAAAACACCATATTAATCATGACCTCCAATGCCGGCGCACAGAGGATTGTGGCTCCGAAAAATCTCGGGTTTTCCATGGAAACCTCTAAGGAGCAGGATTATGAAAAAATGAAGGCCGGAGTGATGGAGGAGGTCAAAAAGCTTTTCAAGCCGGAGTTCATCAACCGTATTGACGAGATTATGGTATTCCAGCCTCTTGACAAAAAGGAAATGCATGAAATTATCAATCTTCTTGGCGGCAGCCTGGCAAAAAGGTGCAGGGAGCAGATGCAGATTAAGCTCTCGGTGAGCAGCGCCTTAAAGGAACACATTCTGACAAAGTATTCCGACGACAAGATGGGAGCCAGACCCTTAAAGCGCGCGCTCCAGAACGTGGTGGAGGATAAGCTCGCCGAAGAGATACTGGCAGGCCGGGTAAAGGCGGGAGATACCGTGACGGCGGGCTTTCGGAAGGGCCAGGTGGTTTTCCAGACGGCGGAGGAAAAGCATACCGGATAAGGAGATGCCGGGCGGAGGCGGCGCTTTTACGGGGCGCTCCAAAAACACAAAAATTTTAGAATTTTCCGGTGGATATCGGCGCAAAAATATATTATACTGACATTAACCTGATAAACATAAGGGGATAGCAGGAGGACATAAGAAAATGGCAGTTGTAGAGGAATTATTACGGTCAGAAGCAGACGGAACTATCAGTTTTGGCAACCATATGCTGGAAGGAAAGGCCAAGCTGGAAGACTTTGAGCATTGCGGGGATTTATATAAGGTGAAAACCTATAAAACCATGACAAAGCTGGAAAAAAACGGAATGTTCGCTTATGAATCGGTGCCGGGAACCAGCGTTTCCCATTTTTCGGAGACAGCGGACGAGGTGAAATTTACCGTGGAAGGCGGAGAGGATGCGCAGCTTACCTTAGGACTCAATGAAGACACTGAGTACGAGGTTTTTGTGGATGGCAAGAGCATCGGCAAAATGAAGACCAATTTAGGCGGTAAGCTGAATTTAAGCGTGGAGTTTTCCGAAACAGGGAAAGCTGATGTGACAATAAAAAAATAAAGAAATAAGGACAACAAAACGGAGGCTGCTGCAAAATGATAAAAGGTTTTGCGGCGGCTTTTGTTTTATACGAGGGAAAGAAAATCTTCCCTGTTTAAACGGAGAGTATTTTTTATGGCAAAAGGAAAGAATACAACTATATTCTTCTGTCAAAGCTGCGGCTATGAATCTTCAAAATGGATGGGACAATGCCCGGGATGCAGAGAATGGAACACATTTGTGGAAGAAACGGCGGTTACAGGCGGCCGTATGGCGGGAATTCATGACAAAAACAGAAAATTGGCGGGAAGGGAGCGGCCGGCTCCGGCGGCGCTTTCGGAGATATCCTTAGAAGAGGAAGACAGGATGACCACCCGGATGCAGGAGCTTGACAGGGTGCTTGGCGGCGGGCTGGTGCGAGGCTCCCTTACCCTGGTGGGCGGCGACCCGGGCATCGGCAAATCCACTCTTCTTTTGCAGGTATGCAGGAATCTGGCTCTTGACGGGCGGGAGGTTCTCTATGTCTCGGGAGAGGAATCCTTAAAACAGATAAAAATCCGCGCAAACCGTGTGGGAGAATTTAACGGAAATTTAAAGCTTTTGTGTGAAAACGGGCTTGGCCTCATAGAAGAAATCATCAGACATTCGCAGCCTGACGTTGTGGTAATTGATTCCATCCAGACCATGTTCCATGAGGACGTTTCCTCCGCGCCGGGCAGCGTGTCTCAGGTCCGGGAGGCCACAGGCGTTCTTTTGCAGCTTGCAAAGGGCCTTAATATCGCCGTTTTCATCGTGGGCCATGTGACAAAGGAAGGCACAGTGGCGGGACCAAGGGTACTGGAGCATATGGTTGACACGGTGCTTTATTTTGAAGGGGACAGGCATGCCTCCTACCGGATTTTGCGGGGCGTAAAGAACCGGTTCGGCTCCACCAATGAGATTGGCGTTTTTGAAATGGAAGCCTCAGGGCTTAAGGAGGTTTTAAACCCCTCGGAGTTTATGCTGAGCGGTAAGCCCGAGGAGGCAAGCGGCTCTGTTGTGGTGTGCTCCATGGAGGGGACCAGGCCTATGCTGGTGGAAATCCAGGCGCTGGTGAGCCATTCCAGCTTCGGGATTCCCAGAAGGCAGACCATAGGGACGGATTTTAACAGAGTCAATCTTCTTATTGCCGTGCTTGAAAAAAGGCTGGGGCTTTCTCTTGGCAACTGCGACGCCTATGTAAATATTGCGGGGGGAATCAGGATTATGGAGCCTGCCATTGATTTGGGCATTGCCCTGGCGGTGGTTTCCAGCTTTAAAAACAGAGTGATTGACAGCAGGCTTATCGCCATGGGAGAGGTGGGACTCAGCGGGGAAGTGCGCGGAATCAGCATGATTCAGGCCAGGGTACAGGAGGCAAAAAAGCTGGGATTTTCCACCTGTATCATACCATCCGTCTGCGTTGACAGCGTGAAGGAGATTTCCGGAATCAAGGTGATTGGAGTCAAAACAGTGGCGGAGGCTGTGGCTGCGCTTTCATAGGCCGTACCGGAAAGCAGTCCTGAATCGTGCGCGGGATATTATGACAGAAATATTACAAAACTGACAAAAAAATGAAATTATAGTGTTCAAACCAGTCGGTTTGTGGTAAGATATATCAGAGTTTTATCATGGAAGCTGCAAAAGGAGTCAGGAATGGATAAGAAAAAGTGGGTAAAGCACATTCCATTATTTATTTTAGAGGCTGTGGTTTTAGTGGCAGCCCTGGGATTTTTGTATATTACGCTGCGTGCTACCGACAGTGAAACCGGCGCGGAAAAGGATGTTATAAAGGAAGAAAACATTGCGGTTAATCCGGAGGTTAAGGAAAAAATCGTGGAAATTTCTCAGACTAAGGAGGAAAGCAAGTACACAGGAATATATAACGTTGCGTTTTTCGGCGTGGACGCCAGAGACGGGAGCCTGGGGAAGGGCAACAGAAGCGACACGATTATGATTTGTTCCATCGACATGGATAATCACGAGATACGCCTTGTTTCTATCTACAGGGATACTTATTTAAATCTGGGCAACGACGTTTATAAGAAGTGCAATACCGCTTATGCGTTAGGAGGCCCGGAGCAGGCAATCGGCATGATAAACATGAATACCGATTTGTTTTTGACAGACTATATTACAGTGGGATTTGAAGGGCTGATGAAGGCTGTGGATGCTCTCGGGGGCATTGAAATGGAAGTAACCGAAACGGAGGTTTCCCATTTAAACAATTACCAGAGCACTATGGCCCAGGAGATGGACATTGAATATACCCCTGTGACCCAGGCGGGGAAACAGACCCTGAACGGCCTGCAGGCCACGGCGTACTGCCGTATCCGTTATGGCGGCGGGGATGATTTCAGGCGGACCCAGAGACAGAGGGACGTGCTGGTTGCCATGATGGAAAAGGGAAAGAAATCCTCCATAGGAGCCCTCACGGAAGCGGTTTACGGCGTGCTTCCCAGCGTCCGAACCTCACTGGACGTACAGGATATCATACCTGTGCTTGGCATGATAGGCGAATATGAAGTGACGGTAAGCGACGGTTTTCCGTTTGAAGGAATGCGAAACGGAGGCATTATCGGTTCGAAGGGAAACTGCGTGGTGCCTGTCAATCTGGAAGAAAATGTAATAAAACTCCATGAGCTTCTTTACGCGGAGGAGGCCTATGAGCCCTCTAAGGACATTAAGGAGTTCAGTAAAATAATCGAAGAAGATACAAAGGACCATCTGATGTATTAAAGAAAAATAAATCAAGTTGTTGACAGATGATACTTAGGTGAGTTATAATACCGAAGTGTGCTGATGAACACAGAAGCAGTTAATACTATTCAGCGATTCAAACCGCTGAGATAGGGGCATAGTTCAAAGGTAGAACAGCGGTCTCCAAAACCGTCGATGTGGGTT
>CAMSTM010000013.1 GCA_947063675.1 uncultured Lachnospiraceae bacterium
CGAGTGATAACAGGTATTATTTGCCCGTCCTGGACTTCCCGGATCATAGGAATGGCAGGCGGAAATTTTCTTTTTCGCCCCCCGGCTCAGAGAGTTCGCGATATTGGCCGTTGTGCCAAAGCTGTAGGAAATATCCGTTCCCAGCTTTTTCTGCAGGGCGGTCAGCTTTATGCCTCGTCTTATGATATTAAGAATTTTCCGAAGCCTGCCGTCTTTTGCTTTCAGATTTAAATCAATCACCGAAAGCCCGGAAATGTCAAAGGCAATATCCTCCATGGAAAAGACCACGATAACCGCCTCTGTATCCCGGCGCTGCGAAAGGGCTCTGGCCGTCATAACGCAGATTCGCTCAAAGCCCCCCTGATGCAGCATGGGAGTAATCAGCATGATTTTTTTATTCTCCGTTTTGTTTTTCTCTCTCATAAAAACGCATCCCGCATTCCGCTTCATCATCCCGCTATTTAAAGCTTCCGGTCTCGTAAAATCCCGTCATAATTTCCGCCTGAGCCTTCACGTCAAACCCGGCTTTCTCCATCTGCTCCTTATGCCCCGACCTTTCATACTCCTGCGTGTCAACAATATATTCCGCCCACTTTTCGGGGGACTTTTTAATGCTCAGAGCCTGTACCAGCTCCGTTGCCATAACCTCCGTACAGATACTGTCCGACATCAGGCACCTTAACCCCGAAGTCTGGGCCTCCACCACAGTCCCCGGAAGTCCCTCGAACCGGGACGGATACACGAAGTAATCCATGGCCTGATAATAATCGTAAACATTCCGTTTATTTCCCGCGAACAAAACCTTATCCGAAATTCCAAGTTCCTTTGCCTGTTTTCCGGCGGCCTCCATGCCACCGCCCTCCCCCAGCAGAAGAAGCGCGTAATCCTTTTCTCCCTTTCTGCAAAGAGCGGCAAAAACCTGCAGCAAATACTCGTGGTTCTTTGCGTAGTGAAATCTTCCCACATGGCCAATCACATATTTATCCGAAAGGCCAAGCTCCTCCCTGATTTTCTGCCGCCGCAGCCCGTCATATTCAAAGGCACCGCAGTCGATGGCGTTCGGCACAAAAACTGTTTTTCCCGCCTCCACGGCCTTTTTCCCAAACACGGAAATTCCGGCAAGCTCTGAGCAGGTGAACAGAAAGTCCGCTTTTTCTGAAAGATTACGTCGGAGCACCCTCGTTAAGATTCCTTTAATTCCCTTATCCACACCTGCGCTCCTGGCATGGGCAATAATCAGCGGTACACCCGCTTTTTTTGCAATGGGCAGATAAATGGCCGCGGTGCTTGTGATGTGGCCCTGCACCGCCCGGAACTCGTGATTTTCCCTGAAAAAATCCGCCATTGCCTTTCTGTATGAAAAATAATTATAAAAACGAAACCGGGGAGCTCTGAAAATCCGCCCGCCCAATTCCCTTATTTCCTTATCAAAAAATCCTTCTTTGTCCGTATGCACCAGAAAATCAAACTGTACTCTTTCCCTGTCCACATGGCGGTATAAATCCATGATGCGGCTTTCCGCACCCCCTAACTGGGTGGTGCCAAGCACGTGAAGTATCCGAATCGGTTCCGGCATTTTTCTACCCCCTACCTGATAATCCAAATCATCCCCGCAGTTTCCCAATCAGGTATTTCCCCTTGGCCATCCAAAATTCTTTCCACCGTCCGGGCAGGCTCTTTTCCACCTTCGGCAGTCCCAGATATTCCTCAAAGGAAATCCATGCCACCCCTTCCCTTTGAAAATACCCCTCATACCGCTTCAAGTCCTCGTCGGAAACGGTATTGGTGTGCACTACCATGGTGGAATATCCGCTTTTCTTTTTAAGGGTACTCCCAAGCCGAAAGGAAATGGGATAAAAATCAAGCCCGGCATACCGATAGGGCTTTTCTCCAAAACCGTCCGTAAGCGCCCGGAATCCTGCCGCCCGAAGGGCTTTCCATGTATTTTTGTCATAGGAGTGGGCCGGCGCCATGAAAATATCCGTCTCAATCCCCTTTTCACGCAAAATCTCTTTCCCCTCCGTCAGCATTTCCTGCTGCCGCGCAAAGGGCAGTCCGGCAAATTCGGAAAAATTATTCAGGGGAAAACAGCCGCCCTTTTTTGTGGAATAAATGTGCCGGAAGCCGTGCATGGCAATCACCCATCCATCCTCCTGCAGGGACTTTATATATTCCCAGAATCCCTCCGACAGCTTTTTTTCCTCCGCGGAAAACTCCTTTTTCACAAGGTTTTCGTCCCTGTTATCGGGAACCACCCCTATAAGCGGCTTCACCTGATAACGGTCCAGAAGCGCCTTAAATTTCAGAAAGCGCTCCCAATCCATATCAGGTGTTATATCATCAAGTCTCACTGTGATTTTCATACCAGATTTTCCTTATACCAGTCAATAGCCAGAGCGATTCCGGCGGCAAAATCATACTCCGGGTTATAGCCCAGCAGTTCCCTTGCCTTTCCGATATCCGCATTGGAATCCCTGATATCCCCTGCCCTTGGCGGGCCGAATAAAGGCTCCGTCTCTTTCCCCAAAGCCTTACAGAGTTCATAATAAACGTCAATCAGGTATTCCCTGCCCCCGGCGCCGATATTAAATGCCTCGCCTGCCGCGTCAGAGGACGCAAGGCATGCCTTTAGGTTCGCCTCGATTACATTGTCAATATAGGTAAAGTCCCTGGACTGTTTTCCGTCGCCATTGATTGTGGGCCGTTCCCCGTTCATAAGCTGTCTGATAAATTTGGGAATCACCGCCGCATACGCGCCGTCAGGGTCCTGCCTTCTTCCGAATACATTGAAATACCGAAGCCCGTAGGTATCAAGGCCGTACAGAACCTTGTACAGGCGTCCGTATTCCTCATCCACCTTTTTTGTCAGCGCATAGGGAGAAAGCACCTTTCCCTCCTGTCCTTCCTTTTTGGGCAGAACCGGGTGGTCGCCATAGACGGAAGAGCTGGAAGCATAGACGAATTTCTTCACTTTGTTCTGGCGGGCAGCCTCCATCATGTTCAGCGTGCCCCTGATATTGATTTCCTCGTATAAAAGAGGCATTTCAATGCTGCGGGGAACGCTTCCCCAAGCCGCCTGATTCAGCACGTAGTCCACTCCCTTTGCGGCTTCCATGCAGGTCTCCAGCTCCCTGATATCCCCTTTGATAAAGGTAAATCTTTCATTTTTCGTAAAAGGCTCGATGTTCTCGTACTTTCCTGTGGACAAGTCGTCAAGACACCTTACCGTATATCCCATTTCCAGTATGGCCTCGCACAGGTTGGAACCGATAAAACCTGCCCCGCCCCCCACAAGAAATACGGAATCCTTCTCAAAGCTTAATTCTCTATATCCCATTTTTCTTTCTCCTGTCACTTATTTTCCGCCAAGTCCCTCAGCGCAGGCAAATCTCCGCAATTCCGAAATTTCCCCTACAGCCTCCAGTAAATAAAGTCCTCTGTCAGATATTCTTCCCTGTTAAACAGCCCTTTAATATCCATCAATACCTTTTTCTCATGCTTTGCGTTGTAGAAGCTGCTGATTTTTTCCTTATCCAGAGACAGGAACTGCTCATGGGACACGGCCACAATCACACCGTCCATGTCCTTTACCGCTTCCATATCGTCAAAGGTAATGCCGTACAGATGCTTTGCCTCCGCCGCGTCCGCCGCCGGGTCCACCACAACGGGATGAATCCCATACTCTCCCAGCTCTCTGTAAATATCTATCACCTTGGTATTTCTGGTATCGGGACAGTTTTCCTTGAAAGTAAAACCAAGAATGGCAACCTTGGCCCGCTTTACCGGAATATCGGCCTTAATCAGATTTTTTACCATATTTTCCGCAACATATTTCCCCATATCGTCGTTAATCTGACGGCCGGCTAAAATAATCTGGGAGTGGTATCCAAGTTCTTCCGCTTTATAGGTCAGGTAATAGGGGTCTACGCCGATACAGTGTCCTCCCACCAGACCGGGGAAAAATTTCAGGAAATTCCATTTGGTTCCCGCAGCCTCCAGCACCGATTTGGTGTCGATACCCATTTTATTGAAAATAATGGAAAGCTCGTTCATAAAAGCTATGTTGATATCACGCTGGCTGTTTTCTATCACCTTGGCCGCCTCCGCCACCTTGATAGACTGGGCGCGGTACACTCCGGCCTCCACCACCAGCTCGTACACCTTCGCAACGGTGTCCAATGTTTCCGCATCCATACCCGATACTATTTTTACAATGGTTTCCAGCCTGTGAACCTTATCGCCGGGATTGATGCGCTCCGGCGAGTACCCGATTTTAAAATCCACGCCGCAGGTAAGGCCGGATTCCTTTTCCAGAATCGGCACGCACACATCCTCCGTCACGCCGGGATAAACCGTGGATTCAAAAACCACCACGGAGCCCTTTGTAAGGTTTTGCCCCAGAATACGGCTTGCGCCTTCCACCGGGGTAAGGTCCGGGGTGTGGTCGCTGTTGACCGGCGTGGGCACCGCCACGATATGGAACTTCGCCTCCCTGAGCTTTGCCGCGTCCGCAGTAAACTCCACGCTGGTATTTTTGATGGCCTCATCGCCCACCTCTCTGGTGGGGTCTACGCCTTTCTGATACAGCGCAATCTTTTCTTTGTTTAAGTCAAATCCCACCACTTTGATTTTCCGCGCAAACGCCACCGCGATAGGCATTCCCACGTATCCAAGTCCCACAAGGGACAGCTTTTCTTCTCCGCTTAACAGTTTTTCATACAAATTCATCCTGCTTCCTCCACTATGAAACAATTTCTTTTATTTCTTTATAATAAGCTGCAACTACCTTATTCCTGTCAAATTCCCTCTCCATCTTTTCTCTGGCTCTCCGACCCATCCGGGCTCTCTCCTCCCGCGACAGATTCAGGAATTTCCTAAGGGCTTCCGTAAGAGAGTCTCCGCTTTTCGCCTCACATCCAAAGCCCGTGACGCCCTCCTCAAAAATCTCCCGGCATCCGCTGATATTCGTGGCAATCACCGGCCTGCCCGTGGCGGAGGCTTCCATCAGCACATTGCTCATGCCCTCGTGCCAGGTGGGAAGCACCAGCGCCGAGGCCCTCTTTAAATGTTCATGTACCTGCGGGTCAAAGCCGAGCTGCCGGATAACGCCTTCTTTCTCACAGGCGTCAAGCCTGTCCTGATAGTCCTCGTCGCAGTAGCCCAGCAGTTCAAATTCCGCTTCCGGCCCGTGCAGTCTGGCGGCGGCTTCGAGAAGCTCTTCGATTCCCTTTTCCCGCATCATGCGCCCCACATAGAGGAAACGCACCGTCTCCCCTTCCGGGTATTCCTCAAAGGTGTGACGGGACAGATTAACGCCCGAGCCCTTTACCAGTCTCGCGCTTTTCCCATTTATCCGATAGTTTTCAAATATTTTCCGGTTTTCCTCGTTTTGAAAAAACACGCAGGCGGCCTTTTTCAGTCCTGCCCGGTACATGGCCACAATCATTTTAAGGAGCAGTCCCTTTTTCTGAAAGGTGCTCCCAAGCCCCGTAACCGTCACAAGATAAGGGATTTTCATAAGACCGCAGCAAAATCCGCCGTAAATATTGGGCTTAATGGTGTAGGTCAGCACCAAATCCGGCTTTTCCTCCTTTAAGAGCCTCAGGTAGCTTCGAAGGAGCTTAAAATCCTCCGCCGGATTCACTCCCCGCCTGTTGATGGGCGTGTGGACCACCTTACAGCCCGCCGCTTTCAGCTCATCGGTTTTTACCTCGTCCGGCAGACTCACCGTCACCTCATATTCTCCGAGAAGCTTTTCAATCAGCTCGCCCCGGAAATCATAAAGCCCTGCCGAGGAGTTGGCCAGTATCAAAATTTTTTTCACGTCACTCTACGATTTCCTTTCCGTTAAAATCCCTGATGGCGACTTCGTTGTATTTCATCATACAGATATTTTCCGGATACTCCCCGATTCTCACGGGGTTTTCCCTGCCGGAAAGATTGGCCATCACCTGCTTTGGCATGTTCACGCCGCAGGCATAGGCATGGGGATAACCACCCCCGAATCTGGGATTTACCTCCGAAATATAAAAGGTTCCGTTTATTTCAAATATATCAATATCTATCATACCACAAAAACCGCATTTTTCCACGAATTTCTGCAGCAGCTCAAAAAGCGCCGGAATTTTTACCGATACGGACTTATCCGTCTCCCCCGCGCGCATTTTAATTTTCTTTTTCACAAAAATAGAAGTGCATTTTCCGGAGAGCATGTCAATATACACGTCCGCCCCGTATTCCTGCCCGTCCATGAATTCCTGAATCATCAAATCGTCGTATAAGTCAAAAAGCACCTCGATTTCTTTATCCGAGGACACCTTGTTAATATTGATGCTGGCGCTTCCTCTCACCGGCTTTACGAAAACCGGATAGCTGATTTTTCCCGCGCGCAAATCCCCGTAAAAGGATTCCTTATCCACATAGCATTTCCCTGTTGGAACGGAAAACTCTGTCAGCATCTGATACATTTTATATTTATCAAAGCATGTTTCCACCAAATCGTAAGGCGAAACCACGGGCATCGTCCCCACCGCAAGAAACCGCTCCCTTTCTTTTGCAAGAAGGCTCAGCTCCGGGTCAATCAGGGAAAACACGCCGTCAATTTTTTCCGATACGCAGATTTCCAGAATCCTGTCAATGTACCCCGGCGCGGTGATTCTGGGAACCAGATAAAAAACGTCCGCCTCATACACCGCGGGCGCCAGATTTGAGCAGTCGGTGGCAACCACCTTTCCGCCCTCCCCGATGTTTTCCTTAAAAAACTGAACCACCTTGTTCCTTGTTCCCGCACTTAAGATTAATATATTCATGCCAGTCCCTTCTTTCCATGCATGTCAGAGTCCGCATATGCAATGCGGACGCGCGCTCTCCGGCGCGAAAGCTTTAACCTTCACGCTGTCCTTTCCTGTATATATCAAAATCCACCGTGGTCTGCTCTTCCCCGGACAAAACCCCCGAGCGTTTCAGCACCATTTTGACGGTCATAAAAATAATCCTCAAATCCATCCCAAAGGTCAGATGGTTCACATACTCCAAATCGTAGGCGAACCGCTCCTCCCAACCGATGGCGTTGCGCCCGTTTACCTGAGCCAGCCCCGTAAGCCCCGGCCGCACGTCATGCCTGTGGCTTTCCTCCTCCGAGTACCAGGGCAGATATTTTACCAGAAGGGGCCTTGGCCCAATGAGGCTCATATCTCCCTTTAAGATGCTGAAAAGCTCCGGCAGCTCGTCCAGGCTGGTGGCCCGGAATATTCTGCCGAAACGGGTAAGACGAACCTCGTCCGGCAAAAGCTCCCCGTTTTCGTCCCGCTCGTCCGTCATGGAACGGAACTTGTGAAGCTTAAAAATTTTTCCGTCCTTTCCCGGCCTCTCCTGGGCAAACAGCGCCGGCTTTCCCAGCTTTATCCGCACCAGAATCCAGAGAATAAGGAGCAGGGGAGAAAGAATAATCAGCGCGCAAAGCGATATGATAATGTCGAGCAGTCTCTTTACAAACCTTTTGTACATATTTCCCCTCATTTTCCATGGCATATTTATGGTTCGGTATCTTTTATTACCTTCCGAAGCACCTTCTCACAGTCTTAATAATCAGCTCCATGTCCTCCGCCGTATTTTTAACGTCGCTGGGCAGGCACAGGCCCCTTTCAAAGATATCGGCGGACACGCTTTGCCCCTCCCCGTTTGCGGTGATAAAATCATACTCCGCAAATACCGGCTGTAAATGCATGGGCTTCCACACGGGACGGCTTTCAATGTTCTCCGCCTCCAGGGCGTCCATCACATCGTCCGGCGTTACCTTACAGCCCTTTGCGATTACCATGCCGGTAAGCCAGCAGTTGGCGTCGCCGTCCTTGTTTAAGGGATTTAAAGTGATTTCAGGAATGTCCCGGAATGCTTCCTCGTACTGTCTGTAAATCTCCTTTTTTCTGGCTTTGTGCTCATCCAGGTGCAGCATCTGCCCCCGGCCGATTCCGGCGGTTACGTTACTCATTCTGTAATTATACCCAATCTGGGAATGCTGATAATGCCGGGCCGCGTCTCTGGCCTGAGTCGCCAGAAAAGTGGCCTTTTTCGTAATTTCCTCATCGGCGGAAACCAGCATGCCGCCGCCCGAGGTAGTGATAATCTTATTGCCGTTAAAGGAGTAAATACCGATTTTTCCGAAAGTTCCCGTATACTTTCCCTTATAGGTACTGCCAAGGGACTCCGCCGCGTCCTCGATAAGCGGAACATGATGCTCCTCACAAATCGCCATAATCTCGTCCAGCTTTGCAGGCGTTCCGTACAGATGAACCACGATAACGGCCTTTGGATTCGGATATTTTTCAAAAGCAAGGCGAAGCGCTGCGGGGTCCATGTTCCAGGTCTCCTCCTCCGAGTCGATAAACACGGGAACCGCCTTTTCATAGACAATGGGATTGCAGGTTGCGCTGAATGTCAATGAGGAAACGAAAACCACGTCTCCCTCTCCTACCCCCAAAATCTTCAGGGCCAGATGAATTGCCGCCGTTCCGGCGCTTAGCGCCGAGGCGTGGGAAATCCCCACATAATCCGCCAATTCCTTTTCAAAAGCGTTCACGTTCGGTCCTAAAGGCGCCACCCAGTTGGTATCGAACGCCTCCTTCACAAATTTCTGTTCCTCGCCATGCATGGTCGGGGAAGATAAATAAATCTTTTTTGCCGCCATTTTCTCCACCTCATTCCTTATAATGATAGGTCGGCACGATTTCCTTAATCATCGGCCTGATATCGCTGCTTTCATTTTTGGAAGCTTCCTTTAAGTCCCTCAACTGGACAAAAAATCTGCTTTCGTCTATCTCTATGGGCTTGCCTATATGAATCAGCCTGTTCGCCGTCTCCTGCATGCCCTCCTCCTCCATAAGGAGTTCCTCATACAGCTTTTCTCCGGGGCGCAGGCCGGTAAATTCAATTTTGATATCCTCGTCCACCCGAAAACCCGAAAGCCGGATAAGGTTTTTAGCCAAATCAAGTATTTTTACGGGCTTCCCCATATCCAGAACGAAGATTTCCCCGCCCTTTGCATAAGCCCCCGCCTGAAGCACCAGAGAAACCGCCTCCGGTATGGTCATAAAATACCGGATGATATCCGGGTGGGTAACAGTCACCGGCCCGCCCGCCAGAATCTGCTTTTTAAACAGCGGAATCACACTGCCATTGCTTCCCAGCACATTTCCGAAACGCACCGCCACAAACTCCGTGTCATAATGCTTGTTGAAAGTCTGGATAATCATCTCGCAAATCCGCTTGCTGGCTCCCATAATATTCGTGGGGTTTACGGCCTTGTCCGTGGAAATCATCACAAAACGCTTCACATTGTTCATTGCCGCCGCCTGCGCGGTCTTAAAGGTGCCGAACACGTTGTTTTTCACCGCCTCGTTGGGGCTGTCCTCCATCAGCGGAACATGCTTGTGGGCCGCCGCGTGATAGACGATATCCGGCTTATAATGTTCAAAAATCCAGTTCATACGGTTGGTGTTTCGCACGGAACCAATCAGCACTTCCAGTTTCAGCTCCGGATACCGCACCAGCAGTTCCTGCTGCACATCGTAAACGCTGTTCTCGTAGATATCAAGAATAATCAGCATGGCCGGCTGGTGGGAAGCTATCTGCCGGCAGAGCTCGCTGCCGATGGAACCGCCGCCGCCCGTCACCAGAACTTTCTTGCCTTTTACATAACCCAGAATGGAATTTAAATCCACCTCTATGGGGTCGCGCCCCAGAAGATCCTCCACCTCAACGTCCCGCAGCTTGCTGACGCTGACCTCTCCGTTTACCAACTGGTACATGCCCGGCAGGGAGCGCAGCTTACAGCTCGTCTCCTTGCAGATATCCAAAATGGCGGACATTTCGGAACGGGTGATGGAAGGCATTGCCACAATAATTTCGTCAATCCCGAAAATATCGGCGCATTCGATAATCTTATCCCTTCCGCCCACAACTTTGATGCCCTGAATAAATCTTCCCCATTTGCCTGCATCGTCGTCAATAATGCAGCGGATTACCATGGTGGAAAAATTACTGTTCACGATTTCCTTGATAATCAGATTTGCCGCTTCCCCGGCCCCAATCACCATAACGGAAATACTGTTGTTCTTATTCTGCTGCTTATGCTTTAAGCTCCTGAAAAACCGGTAGGAAAACCGGCTGGCAAAAATAAAGCTAATCAGCAGGAATACATAGAGGAAATAATAACTGCTGGGAACCGCCTGCTCTCCTTTCACCCTGAAAAACTGAATGCCCACGCTGTAGCATACCGCCGACACGATACTGGACATCACCAGATTCTGCAGTTCCGTCTCTCCCGCAAAAGCCCACAGGCTGTGATACATGCGGAACAGATACAATACCACCAGCGTTATTGCGATATTAAGGAGAAGGAACCTGTTAATCGGCGTAAGGAAATGCTCCGGTATCTGGGAAATATCAAAACTGTAACGCATCAGAAGCGCTATATAGCTGGCGCCGATTACGCTGATAATATCATAGATTATCAGGCAGGTTCTCCTGTAAAACAATTTTACATTAAAGGGTTTTCTTTCTCTTTTCGTCTCGTTACTCATTGCTTAACCTTCATTATACTCAGCTTGAAACACCAGCGGCGTCACTGCCAGCAAAAGCAGCAGCCCGCAGGGATTGCTCAGATGGAATACCCACTCCACAAGCCCGGCCACCGCCACCGCCACGGTGACTGCCACAGGCAGCGCCGCATAAGTTATTTTATCCTTTTTCTTCTTATAATAAAGACAGGCGGATACAAAAGTTGCAATTCCCACCAGAACAAATACAATCCCCACCGGGATTCCGTGGTCGTAAGCCACCTGCAGATAAATATTATGGGCATGGGTGGCAATCTCTCCGTTGTCAAGCAACGCGCCCATCTCCTCGTGTCCCGTCATATTAAGCTGTTCCATATAGGAGCGGAAAATGTCCAGCCGCCCGTTGGTGTAGTCGTTATCCTCTAAAGTCCCGTCCGGAACTTCCCCGGGCACATAGTCAAGAGAAGCTACCAGCTCCTCCGTCTCTGCTTTAGATGCTGCGTCTTCCGGCCCTGGCGCTCCATTCTTTCCTGAGGTGTTTTCTCCAAAAAGGCCGCCGCCCCAGCTCTCGCTCTTAGACGCATCGGCCGAGCTTCCTTCCCCGTGGGTTCTCCTGTATTCCTCAAGCTCCGCAATTTCCCCGTAAACGTCGAAAGTACCCTCGGGGATTCCGAATATTTTTTCCGCAAACACGTCTATAAAACGTCCTACCCTCATATAATTAAGTGAGTCAGGCCGTCTGCCCCTCATCACATCCTCGGGACAGTACATGGAATATTCAATCTCATAAAGGAAAGGCTCGCTTACCAGCGCGGGAATGTTTCTCTGGGCAGTAAAGGTAATGGGCAGGCAGACCACCACCGCCATAGCCATCATACCAAGATTTTTACCGAATCTTTTAAGGCCCCCCTTTCCAAGAGCCGTTACCACAAGCACAAACAACATGGTAACTCCCACGGAGAAAAAGGCCGTTCTCGCCATGGTGAAAATCATATAGGAGGACGCCACGCCAAAAAGCGCCAGCTCTTTCCAGCAATCCCTAAGCTTCCGGCTTTTTGCCAGTTTGCTCAGAAGAATGACCGCCGCCACACATTCCACCATAGTAAGCCAGGTGGCCGTTATCGTCACCGTATGGAAAATATGGGTGTATCTGGCGTTACGGAAAGTAACGTAAGGCCGGTAAAGCAGCGCATAGCCGGTAGCCCACGCAAACTGGAAAACCACCCCTCGCGCAATATTGACCAGTATTCTTTTCTTATGCTCCCACATACCGTAGTTTAAGTAAAACAGCGTAAAGGCAATAACCATTGCCACGCCCCACCATCTGCCGTTACGGAAAATGATAATAAGGGCAAAAAACAGCGCCAGAACAGCCGCATACCAGGAGGGCTTTGCCATCCTTGCGCCGGGCGGACAGTTTTTCCGCAGGCAGCTTTTGTACAGGCCGGTCAGCGTGCGAATCACAATAAAGCCAAGCGCAATGGCAATCAGTACCGTAAGCTTCAGAACCTGCACCGCAAGCTCATCCATCTCCTCCGTCAGATGCCCCGTATAGTAACGCCAGCCGCCAAAACCTGCCGCCAGAAAATAAAGCAGGCTGTAAACGTTGACGATTTCTTTCCATTTAAACATGGCAATCACCGCAAGGCAGAACCAGAGCATTTCCTTCCGCTCCGCCACCGAATGGTGAATGTCATAAAGCCCCGACATATACTCGCAGCACCCTGCAATCGCGCCCGCTATGGCAACGGACTGAATCAAATCCCCGGCATGGCTTTTCAGATAATCAAAGGTAATAACCGAATCCATTCCCACTCTGCTGTGATTAATCCCGTAAAATAAAATACCGGCAAGCAAAAGGATGCTTACAATATACACTGTATTGTCCAGCGTATACCGCCCGCAGTATCCCATGAGAACCGCGCCCAGCATAAACAGGGACGCCGCTCCCACAATCGGATTCATAACCGATTGAAAGACTCTCTCCACCGTAACCAGCTTATCTTCCTTTTTCCTGTACCCGCACCGGACCGCCAATATACAAAGCGCCGCAACTGCCGCTATCACCGCGCCCAGCATAAACACTTTGGTTTTGCGCAGCGGAACACTGTAATTATAATTGGCCACAAGGCTCATGCCTTCCATCTCGGAATTGTCATAATAAAGCTTCAGCAGATAAGGCATTTCCTGCGGAGAAAAAGCCTCATAGCCGGCAGAAAACTCCGCCGTCTTATATCCCTGCAAAATGACATAGTATAAGCCGCCAACTTCCATATCCACGTCAATCAGAACTTCCTGCCAGCCGCCCTGCACATCATGGGTAAGCTTTGTCTTTTCCTCGCAAATCATCTGCCACTGTTCGTCCAGTATCCGCAGATAAAAAACTTCTCCCTCCTCGGCTTTATCCAGATAAACGTCGATGGTGTCCATGTGGTCGTACTGCGCCACAATGCTCTGCATCACGGTTTTTTCCTCGTTAATGATATCCGTCATGCTTCCCGTACCCGGGGAAATCTGCATGGTAACTTCTTCATGCCAGATTCGAAGAGGCCAGAGCGATGCCAGAAGGCAAAAAGTAATGATTAATATTACTGTCTGTATTGCTTTGCTTTTATATACTATCTTTTTCATAATTTTTCCTCATTCCGCGCGTTTTCGCACTGGTAGTATATCACAGTTATTTCCAATTATCAAACGTCCTGTCCAAAACAACGGGCAGAAGCGCCCACAAAAATACCACATACCTTACCAGATAAGTCGGCCCTAATATAACCGTAAGCCACACCAGCACCAAAAGCCCAAAGGGCAGAACCTGATTCCATCTTCCTTTGTCGCACAGAAATCCCAGACAAAAGGCCATTACCCAGAATAAAAATCCGGGCGAAAACAGCATGGATACCACCGGAACTTTCTGCTGAAAAATTTCCAGCGACATTTTCCGGTAAATTTCATTAAGCCAGGGAATCTTGCCCTCCCGCACCCCCGGCTCCTCCACCTCGTATCCGAAATAAGAGCTGTCCTCATAAGTATAAGTAAAAACCGTATTTCCCCGGTACACGTCAATCACCGTATCGGGATACCAGAAACCATAAGAGGTCATAAACCATGCGTTTAAATAGGTAAAGGGATGCTCCAGCCCCCATTTCAGCCAGAGTTTTAAAAAACTCCCCTTATCCGCCTCGAAAGCTTCATTATTAAAGTGAATCTTCACCCCGTCGGACACTTTGGGTGTGTAGCGCAAAAGCGCTTCCTCCGGAAGATATCTGTACAAAATTTCCTTATCCTCAGAGGGAAGCGTTTCCTTCCCGTCTCCGTATACCCTCGCCATCTGGGAAATCGGAACGGTAAGCATCTCCTGATGCCCTCCCGCATCCGCGTGGAAAATTCCGGCAAGAACGGAACTTATCATCACATAAGCCGCCGCCACCGCTCCAAAGCAAACAGCCGCCTTTTTCCTGTATTTTTTCAGGTAAATAATTCCAATGGGGGCAAACACAACATAAGCGTAAAAACCGTTGTGCCGAAGAAGCAGCATAAAAAGGGAAGCCGCCTCCAGCAGCAAAACAGAGCCTTTTTTCTTAAAAAAAACCTCCGGCTCCGCAAACATCTCCTGCAGCAAAACCACCGTCACAAGAAGCATTCCCGTAAAAAGCCCGTCCTTGGCGGAGCAGAGGGAAAACATTACAAGCACCGGGCAGAGACCGAAATAAAGAGTTAACAAAATACTCCATGGCCTTTTAAGTCCTCTTTCTTTCAGTTTTTCCACACACCAGGAAAAAATAACTGACATGACCGTCATCTGCATCAATGTATAACAGGCAATTCCCGGATTACAGGAGCCCGTAAGCTTGTAAAAAATCTGAATAATTCCTCCTAAAAGCAACACGTGCGCAAGGGGATGATGGGTAGAGAAATTCCGTGTGAGCACCTGCATGTACTCGTCCTGCGCGTCATATACAAAAAATCCGGGATAAACCGCAAGAAAAACCGGGAGGTAACACAAAAATATTATGACCGCCCGAAGCAAAAGGCTCCAGCGGCTTTCCCGGCCCCTTTTCTCTTCCTCCAAAACTCCCACAGAAACATTGTTTTCTTTTCCCGAATCTCCCTTCGTCAGGCAGACACGGCCCGCCAGATTCCACAAAAACCGGACTGCCAGTGTAAAAATAACACCCCATATGAAAATACCGCCCCACATTCCGGCGTCCCCAAAGGGAACGCTCCCACGCAAATCCAGCGCAGTACCGAAAATCATGCACATCGAAAAAAGCCCGCCCACACACCCCGGCCAGAACCACCTTGCGCCGCTCTTGGAAAGTCCCTTTTGGAACAGCCCGTCAAGCAGCCGGAAAAGAAAAAAGAACAGAAAAACAGAAAAGATACTGTTTGTGTATCCAATCCATTCCTGTTCTATATGAAGCATGAAGGGAAGCGTACATACGCCCCCGAAGGAAAGAGCCGCCGCTGCAAGCCATCTTCCCCATTTGCTGTTTTTCAGATACGTTGTCATGCTTTTCCTTCCTCTGTCTTTTCTTGAGCATACGGCGCTTTACCGCGCCGGCGCTGATTTTGCCTTCCAATATAGCCCGCCCTGGCCTCAATTATGTTTAACGACCATAATGCCAAACGTCCCTTTTAATCACTCATAATTTCTGGTTTTCGCTCATAATTCGCTCATTTGAAATGAGTGAATTGCTTTAAAGCATTTTATACATATTTCCTTTTGTTGTTTTTTTACTTTCAATAACGCCGCAATCACATAACGCTTTTAAATATCTTCGAACTTGAGCTTCTGATTTACCTGTAATTCTCATTCCTTGTCTGGTCGTAATTGTATCATTGTACTTTAGATATTCAAGTATCTGCTGTACTTGCTCTTTCATCTTACCGCTCATTAATTCGCTCATAATTCGCTCATCTGAAATGAGTGAATTGCCTTCATTTCCGGAAAGCAATTCCAAATACTTATCACACGCCTTACAAAGCACCATGATTCCGGATTTATTAATATCATACTCAGGCAATGAACCGCCATATTTTGCGCAGGCTTCCTTAATCTTTTCAAATCCTCTTCCCCATGCCTCAATCATTCCGCTTTTGAAGAAAACCCCCGCCAGTTTGGGATTATACGGTCTGGAGGAATGCTTTAAAAACAGCTTTTCAGTTGAATCCAGTCCTGACGGCATCTCACCGTCATTCCAGATATATATTTTATCTTCATATACGCTAATCTGTATGGGATTACAGCTACTGTAATCTTTATGCACAATTGCATTTAATAATATCTCGCGAAAGGCATCCTGGTGAAACATAAACTGCTCAATTCTCTGAATACCCTCATAAAAAATTAATGCCTTCATATATTTTGTATAGACTAAATCAACAGTCTTATCCACCTGTTCAATGAGAGAACCATGCACTTCATCCTGATATTTCAAATCAGAATCGGACTCGCCAAAGTACCCAATCTTGATATAGGAGCCCGTAACCCATTTCTCCGGGTCTTTATAGAATGCCAGCATTGCCGCTCTTATCAGATACCCTTCTTCATCAATCAGATGAAGATTCTCCATTAAGATTATATCATCAACTCTCGTTTCCTCTTCTGTCAACCGCCCTCTTCTTATCGCCTTTTCTTTCAGTAAATCAATTGCCTCTCTCCTCAAATCTGTTACCTTTAATTTAGGAATCGGCATCCCATCCCATGTTCTACCCTGCGATTTCAAAATTGCCTTATCCAGTTCTTTTCCTGTAATGGTCCTCATTGTACTTCCGGAACGGTAAAAATATTTACCGTGATAGCTGATAAGAGAGGGATACTTCTCCACAATAATTTCAATGTATTGCAAATTATTCTCATAAAGCAAGTTGACATCCGCTACAATGCCCATTGTATCCGTAATCTTATTCGGAATAATTTCCAATAGCTTTTTCCTGTCTTTATCGTTAAGCCCAACAACCATTCCGTCGTCATTTTTGCCTATATAGAGTGTCCCGCCATAGGCGTTTGCATATCCGCAAATCCACTCTAAAAACTCATCATGCCATGACTCTTTCCATTCTACTGTCTGATGTTCCGGCATACTCCCCACCTGCTTTCTGTCAAAGTGCGACAAATCATAACTATACAGAGAATAAACGTTTCTTCTGGTTTACTGACCGCATGCAGCCGCGGATTTATATCGATTTACTTTCTCCCTCAAATTCCGTTTTTCCAGTTCCGCCAATACACTCCCGAATCACAAACTGCGGGGAATTGTTCATGGAAATATACATTCTCCCCATGTACTCTCCCAAAAGCCCCAGCATCAGCATCATCATTCCGCCCATAAACACCAGCACCGACATGAGCGCGCTGAAGCCTGTGACCAAATCCGGCGGATTGATGAATATTTTCTTTATAATCGTATAAATCCCATAAGCAAATCCCAAAAAAGCGCACCCCGCGCCTGTCACCGTGGCAATCCGGAGGGGTTTCACACTGAAAGCGGTAAACCCGTTGAACCACAGGTTCAGAAGCTTTCCGATGGTATAACCGGAAACACCTGCCTGCCTGTCTCTGTGCTCCACGTCCACGTTGATAATATTCTTTGTGGTGCGCAGCACAAGCCCAATCACATAGGGATAAGCAAACTCATAGCGCAACATCTCATCCACCACAAATCTTTTCGCCGCAAAATAACTGGAAAGGTACAAATCCTTAGGCTTTCCCAACATGACTCTTGTCATCAGCTCGTTCACGTGGCTTCCCCAGTTCCGGAAACCCGAGTGGTGCTTTTTGCCGTATCTCGCATACACCACGTCGGCTCCCTTTTCGATGCCCATAAGAAGCCTGTCCGCCTCGTCCGCCGGCGTCTGCCCATCATCGTCAAGACAGACAATCACGTCTCCCTTTACATAATGGAAGCCCGCCATTAACGCGCTGTGCTGACCGAAATTTCTGGCAAGGTCAATACCGACAATGTTGTCATTTTCCTGACACAGCTTCCTGATAACGGAAAAAGTTCCGTCCGGCGAACAGTCGTTTACCAGAACAATCTCATAGCCGTAGTCCTTCATTTTTTCCATTGTATTCTGAATTTCCCTGATTACTCCGGGAAGCGTGGCCTCCGAGCGGTAGCAGGGAATCACAAAGCTTACTAAAGTCTTCATACCGCTTTATCCTCTTTTATAAGTAAATATTTTGCGAAAACAGGCACCTGAAAATGCAGGTCACTGTAATTTTTCATCCTCACGAAGCACCGCCATATAAATCACATCTTTATAGCGCCCTTCCAGAAAAACCTCGTCCCTCAAATACGCCTCTTTTACAAAACCCGCTTTCTCATAACTTCTGACAGCTCTGTCATTTTCCGCGAGCACCCGGAGCATCAGCTTATGAAGCCCCGCTTCCTCAAAGGCATATTTTATCATCATCAAAGCTGCCTGAGTGCCGTAGCCCTTTCCAAGGGCATCCTCTTCCCCGATAAAAATACCGTACTCGGCTTTATTGTGGGTTCTGTCGATGTCCCGCAAATAAACGCTGCCCACCGGCCTTGTGCCTGCTTTTTCGCAGATGATGAACTGAACGGCCTTGCCCGTATCTATCATAGTTTTTATCCAGTTTTCATGTCCCTTACGGGTAAATGGCTTCTGGTAGATGAAATTCCGGAAGACCATTTCCTTATTCCGCCACCGGATAATGTCCTCCGTATCCTCCCCGGTCATTGGCCGCAGGTAAATGTCCTTACCCTCAATCTGCCCGCACTTCATAAATTTCAAAAACCTCCCCAATCACGGCAATTCTTTCCGCCCTCACAGGCGTTCCGTGGCCCTCGTAGTATGCAAAAAGCCAGTCCATGTCCTCGCCGGATTTTCTGACAAAATAAACGTTATCCTTTTCCCGCAGCGCCTGCTCCATGTTATCGATTCCGAAAAGGGCAAACTTTTTTCTCTGCAGAGGGCTTTTACAGGCCCAGCCCCCCATGATATCGTAATTGTCAAGGGAATTGTCCACCCCCTCAAACATCTTTTCCGAATAGGATACCGAAGAATAAACGTCTATCAGATAAAAATTATCCGCGTTTTCTTCCCCGGAAAGATGACTGTAAAGCTCCCGGTAAGGGGCGTTTACCTGCTCCCGGTATGTCTGCTCCGCGGAAACCTCCCGCACACTGTCAGGAAGAACGAAAACCGCAAAAACGGTAAAAACGGCAATGGAAGCCGCGCTCATATATTTTTTTACCGCCCTGTGACGGATTTCCCTCCACTCCTCAAAAAGCATGGCGGCCAGAATGCACAGCTCCATCAGGTACAGTGAATGGGTAATCCGCTCCGGGGCCCGCTCCCGCATTAAAATGAACATCCAAAGCATTGTCCTAACCAGAAAAAGAAGCGCCAGCTTCCAACTGATTTTCAGGATGCGAATGCCTGCCGCTGTCTTTGCTAAGGACCGGCTTTCCGAAGCCCCCGGCAGTTTTTGCTCTCTCTGCCCGTTTCCGGAATCTTCCGGGTTTCCCATCCCCTGTCCATTTCTCATCTTCCCCGGCAGCGCCGCCGCAAACACCAGGAGATATCCGAAAATCACCGCATAATTCCAGGGATAATCGCTCCCCGTCACGCCTCTTCCCCGGGTGAAGCGGTAAACATAATCCTTAAGCTTGCCGGGCAGCTTCTGCAAAAACGGCTCCGCCGCGCTTCTGTTTTCTCCCGCATACTCCGCAATTTCGCCAACCATAACCTCGTCGATTTCCTCGTCCATGCCGAAATTATAGTTGTCAAAGAGAATCTTTTCGCTTTCCGTCAGCCCGATACTCTCATAAAACGCCTGATGCTCCTCATAAGAGGGAGGCTCCTGAAAGTCATAAAGCTCCGTCCTGTTATTAAAAAACTCCGTAAAGGTGCGCCATTCCTCTGAGCCATAAGCCAGCATATGCGTAATCTGTCCAAATACGATGGCTGCCAGAATCATACCGATTACGGAAAAATATTTGATTGCATGATTTTTGGTGAAAATTTTTTCCTCGCCGCCCCATTTCGCGACGCCCGCCGCGCAAATCATGGGAAGCACCAGAAGCAGCATTTCCGAACGGACCAGATAGGCGGTTCCCACCATCAGCGCCACGGGAATATTTTTCCTGATAAACTCCCTGTGGTTAAGGCTGATATCCGTTGTGTAAAACAAAAAGGCGGCGCTGGCGGCCAGCAGCGTTGTTGTCACCGTATACTGGGCAAACACCAGATGCTTTAAAAACAGCGCGCCGAACAAAAAGAGCTCCCCAAGAGCCACAGCCAGCTTTCCCCAAAGCGAGGCGCAGAATAAGAGGCTTCTTTTTACTATCAGAAAAAAGCTCCCGAAGTGGCAAAGGCATAAAAACAGCCCATACCAGGGAAGCGTCCCTATCATCCGGTAAAACAGACTGATAAAGGCGCTCACAAGCCAGAGCATCTGTATATTATGCCCCTCCGGCGTTCCGGTGTAAACCCCGGCCAGAATGTCTTTCATCAGCACGTCGTCGTTCAAATCATAATAATAATCAAAACGAAGCGCCGCAAAGACTCCCAGCATCGCCACTGCCCCGACTGCAATTATCCAGTTTTCAATTTTCCCAAGCCTGTTTTCTCTGCCCATAAATCTCTCTGCTTTGCCGTATCCCTGATTTTTCTTTCAGCCGTCTGCCGCCGAAGTACCGCGGCGCTTCCTCCCCGCGTTATACTCCGTAAAACTCCCGCACCTTACCCGCAATGTATGTGGTCTGTTCTTCCGTCAACTGATAAAACATGGGAAGGCGCAGAAGCCGCTCGCTTTCCTTTGTGGTGTATCTGTCTTCGCCGGAAAACCGTCCGAACTTAAGTCCTGCCGGCGCGGAATGCAGGGGCACATAATGAAAGACCGTGAGAATATCGTTTGCCCGCATAAAGTCAATGAGCCTGCCTCTTTCCTCCAAATCCCGGGTTTTGATGTAAAACATATGGCCGTTGTGCACACAGTTCTCCGGAACCGCTGGCAGTTCGATTTTCCCCGCCTCTTTCAGGGGCGAAAGCAGTTCATAATACTGATTCCACCTTGCGATGCGGGAATCGTTAATTTCATCCGCCATCTCAAACTGGGCGTACAGATAGGCCGCGTTCATGTCGCTTGGAAGATAGGATGAACCGAAATTCATCCAGCGGTACTTGTCCACCTGCCCCCGGAAGTATTTGCTTCTGTCTGTTCCCTTTTCCCGGAGGATTTCCGCATCTTCAATATAAGCGGGGTCTTTGATGAGAAGCGCGCCGCCCTCTCCCATGCTGAAATTCTTAGTCTCGTGAAAGCTGAAACACCCGAAATCCCCGAAAGTCCCAAGGGGCTTTCCCTTATAAGTGCACATGATTGCCTGAGCGGCGTCCTCCACCACTTTCAGATTATATCTTCCGGCAATGTCCATAATAGTGTCCATTTCGCAGGCCACCCCGGCATAATGCACCACAAAAATCGCTTTTGTCTTTTCCGTTATGGCCGCCTCGATTAAATTCTCGTCAATGTTCATGGTATCCGGCCTTACGTCCACAAATACCGCCTTCGCCCCCCGCAGCACAAAAGCGTCCGCCGTGGAAACAAAGGTATAGGAGGGAAGAATCACCTCGTCCCCTTCCTTCAAATCGCATAAAAGCGCCGCCATCTCAAGCGCATGGGTACAGGAGGTGGTGAGCAGGCACTTCGCCGTGCCCGTAATCTTTTCCAGATATTCGCTGCACTTTTTTGTAAATTCCCCGTCTCCGCAGATATGCATGTTTTCCACGGCCTTCTTCATATTCTCGATTTCCCGTCCCGTGTAGGGCGGCACATTAAAACGAATCATGTTCCCTCCTGTTCCGGTTCTTCATCTGTCCGGACAATGCTGTTATAAACACTGTTTCTTTCATGTACATTACTCATAAACCACAAAAGCCTCATTCCCAAATACCTGCTCATAGGCTCCCGCTTCCATATATTCTTCTATTGCTTTCAGCTTTTCATCTTTTTTGCAGCTTTCCACATCCACGCCCCACCAGGCGATGGTCTTTTCCTCCCCTGACAGATATGCCGCCAGAGGGGGCGATAAAATCACAAGCGGCCTGTCTTTGTGATTTTCCTTATACAAACCGGCCAGCTCCTGCAGCTCTTCCTCAAGCCGCTCAAGGGAATTGGTATTCAAATCGGCCCAGGCAGTATATATGGCCGGCCCTTTGTCCAGATAATAGGAAAGTCCCGGAATGTTTCCGTAGAGAATCAGCTTCTTGCTCTCATATTCCGCCCGGTGCTCCGTCATAAACCGGGAAATTTCCTCCAGCGTTTCCCCGTTCATTTCACTGGTATGCATCCCGTGAAGCACGGGATTTGCCGCCACCTTATATACCCGGGGCTCGCCCGTCTCCCCGTCCAGAAAAACATACTGACAGCCCACACCCAGCGCCTGCACAAAAAAGGCAATCATCATACCGGAAAACATGGCCTTCGCCGGAAAAAGAGGCACTTTTCGGGTGGTGTCAAGCCACGTCCGGCCCCACCTTGCAAAACGGTAAATCATCCAGAACGCAACCGGCGCAATAAAAAACAGGTTATTCAAAACCGGCCAGATATGGTTGTTGCTCCCAAGAGGCGTAATGAGAATAATCAGCAGCGCAATAGAGCCAATCAGCCGCCATTCGTCGTCCAGCATCCTTGTAAAAAGCATCCACACGGTCACCCCAAGGCAAACCAGCAAAAAAACCGCCCCCCACTGCAGCGCCGCTTCCTTCTGAAAATATTTAAAATTGAACATGCCCCATTTATAAAGCACCAGAAACAGAACGGGAATGCAGAGACAGTAAACGATTTTACGGAGCCGCAGAAAGCGCCCCTCCCCGATAATCAGGAAAGGAATCCCCGGCAGAATGCACAATAGCATATAAAGCATCCACTGAAAGCCGTGGAAATAAGCGTCCACTATCGCCAGCAGCATTTCTCCCAGAGTATAGTCGGAAGCGCTGCCCGCCATCCCCAAAACGCCTGTAATCATATTGCCTAAGGTTCCGCTTCCGTAAAGAAGAGTCGCCGCCAAAAGAAGCGCAAGAAAAGAACTCAGATAGCCCAAAAGGCAAATCCCCGTCTCCTTTGCAAGCGCTTTCACCGTTTTCCTTTTTAAAAGACCATAATACCAGGCCGCCAGAATCAGCCCCGCCTCCAGAACATTTCCCGGAAAACGCGCCATCACATTGGCCCCAAGCGCCGCCCCGGCCAGAAACAGGCATATCCGCCTTCCTCCCGCCAGTCCCCGGAACAGCAGTATGCTGCCCAGAAGGAACAGAAAATAAGTGACATAATTATATAAAATAACGGGCGGGCACCAGCAAAGGCCAATGGCCGCGACTTCCCCGGCAAAGGCCAGAGCCGCCGGCATTTTTGTCTTGAAGAACCGGTATCCCAAAAGCCCCATAAGGCTGATTATCAGGGAGCTGTAAATTTTCATTCCAAGCATGGTTTTGCCCATCGGAAGCTTTGTAAACAGAAACCCCGTCACATTGGACAAAAAGGTAAGGACTTCCCATATTCCTCCGGATTCCCCGAAGAAACGGTAGTTCCCGAGACTGTAGCCCGTATCCGTCAGGTCGATTCCTTCCTGCACTTTCAGGAGAGGAAACAGCAGAAGGACAAGCGGAAATACAATATTCTCCACCAGCTTCCACACTCTGTGAAATTCTTTTGACTCCCCAAACGCTTTCACTCTTCCAGCCATTTCTTTCATCATGCTACGCCTCATCCAACTTCCTTATTTTTTCAAAAAGCACCGTTTTACCCAAAATCCTTCTTACTCCGGCAAACAACATGCTCCTAATCCAGTCTATGAATATACCCGCCCCAAAAAGAATTACCACACAGCAAATCAGTTCCCAAAGGAAAAAAGGCATTCCCTCCTTATTTCCGGGATTTATCAGACCTTTTATCCACTCATACCACAGGAAGCGCAAATCAATATGCTCATGCAACAGATAAACGCCAAAGCAAAGCCCGCCCAGCCTCCGAATCAGCCCGGCGCCCGCTCCCTCTTTAACAGAAATGCGGGAAAATCCGTAAAACAGTCCCACCGCCCCCAAAAGGCAGAGGACATAATTATAATGAAAGGGCACGGTAAAATAGTAACGGAAGCTGTCGCTTTTTCCGGCCAGCGCCCACATGGAGGCGCTGACGCCAAAACTCATAAGAGAACTGGCCCCGTAGATAAGCCATCCCCTCTTTTCAAATAAATCCCATCCGTAAAGGCCAAGGTACGCCGCCAGAAGGTACACACAGACAAACCAGGCCAAATCATACCCGTACTTATCAAAGGCAAACACCACGGGACTTATGCTTTTAATCCCGCAAAACAGGATAAAAAGGCATGCCAGCGTAACCTGCAGCCGTTTTTTCGGCATATTTCTCACCGCCGTATTTAACACAGGCGTCAGAAGATAAAGCATAAAATAAGAGGTGGCAAACCAGTAATGCTCCGTTTCTATGGGAAAAAGATACTGTATCAGCCCGTAAATTCCAAGTCTTGAAGCCTCTGTGGAGACGCCGGCCAGCGTCAGCGCCGCCGGAACAAGCAGGGCGTAAAACCATATCTGGCATAGAAGCCCGGCCGCCTTGCTTACGCGGAACCGCCCGCGGACGCCGAAATACCCGGCAATCAGCACGTAGACGTTTACCGCCACGAGACAGAAAGCCTCCAGCAGACTGCCCGTAAGCCGCACGCCGCCAAAAGGCTCGTCAAGAGCAAGGAGGCTGTCTGAGCGCTCCAGAAAATGCATGGCCACCACCATGACCATCGCAAGCACTCTCAGTAATTCATAATTGGCCTCGCGCCCTTTCCCTGCCATCCTGCCGCCTTTCTATCTTTCTCTGGCCACCCTGCCGTTTTCTACCCGGTAAACCATATCGCACTTTTCAATGGTCTGCAGACGATGGGCAATGATTACCAGCGTTTTTTTTCCGTGAAGCCTGTTGATGGAATCCATTATCGCCGCCTCCGTCTCGTTGTCAAGAGCCGAGGTTGCCTCATCTAAAACCAATACCTCCGGGTCCTCAAACAAAGCCCGCGCGATACCAATCCTCTGCCGCTGCCCGCCGGAAATACGAATCCCTCTCTCTCCGATTCCCGTATCAAGACCCTCGGGAAGCCCCCTTACAAAGCCGTCAAGCTGCGCCTCCGCAAGGGCCCGCCAGACCTTCTCGTCGTCGATTTCATCGTCGGGGCAGCCGAAAGCCACATTTTTCCGTATGGTGGAGTCAATCATAAAAATATTCTGTGGAATATAACCGATATTCTTAAGCCAGGATTCGTAGTTTTCCCGGACCTCCACCCCATCCGCTAAAATCTCTCCGCTCTGGATTCTCAAAAGCCCCAGCATAATATCCACAATCGTCGTCTTTCCCGCGCCGGAGGTTCCCACGATTCCCACCGCCTGTCCGATTGGAATTTCCATATCGGCGTGGTCAAAAATCAGCGTCTCCGTGTTGGGATACTTGTAAACAATGTTCTTTAATTCAATTTTATCCTTTATTTCCAGCTTTTCAACATTCTTTTTCTTCTGATAGGCGCTTTTATCATAGTTGATGGACTCATCCCGGATTTCTTCCTGAAGATTGTCGCTGACGCCCATGAAAAAAGGCTCGAAATAGGAGATGGAAGTCAGAAAATTGTTGATTCTGTTGGCGCAGGGAATCAGCCTCACGGCCGCCACCGCAAGCGCCATCACCTGGGGCATGATATCCGTCACTTCCGTTCCCTTAAGAATCTGGAACATCATATAAAGTATCATGCCGGCTATGGCAACCGTTTCTATCAAGAGCCGGGGCGTGGCATTGTACAGATTGTATCTCTGCACGGCGTTTACATACCCCTCGCCGCATTTGGCATATTCGTTGATAAAATAATTCTGCCTGTTGGCAATTTTGATTTCCTTGATTCCCATCACCGACTGGTCTATCCATTTGTAAAGGCCGCTGTAATAATCCTGATTGTCCTCGCCGGCTTTCCGCATAATCGGCTTTAAGATGCATTTAATGATTATCAGCACCGCCAGAATCAGCACCGTCACCGTCACCGTCATCCAGACGTCCGTGGCAAGGCTGATTGCCACCAGAAACAGAAACACCACCGCCTCGCTGGTAAGCTGCAAAAGCGACAGGATAAGTCCGTACATATTGTTCACGTCCGAGGTAATGCTTCTTTGAATGACAGACGTGTCGGCATTTAAATAATATTCATAGGGCCTCTCCATAAAATTAATCATCATTCTTCTGGACGTGGCGAACTGATTGGTGTAAACAAATTTGAGCTGGGCTTTCTGCTGAAAAAACAGGAAAATATTTTTTACGGCAAAAATTCCGATAAGCGCCATCATTGTGACGATGATAAGCCCCCTGGTATTCTCGTATTCAATGTGGAGAATATCGCAGATTACTCTCAGGTAGGCGTGTTTTTCCACCGCGTGCTCGTCCATCACCACATTCATTACCGGAAGTACCATTGAAACTCCCGCCGTTTCCAGCACCGCCCCCAAAAGCATCAGCAATACCAGAAACATCATTACCCTTTTTTGCCGCCCATCCAGCAGCACCATCATTTTTTTAATTATCTTCTTCATGCTGTTTTTTCATTTCTTCCTGAACCGGAATTTTTCTGTTGCTTCATATATTAATGTAATCCGCCTCATTTTACCATAGTTGCAAAGACAAGTCAAAAAATGGTAAGAGCGGCACTTTGCGTTTTACTTTGAAAACTTACTCTGGGAACTTACTCTGTCAGCACCACATCCGCCACCGGCAGCTCCTGCCAGGTGGCGTAGAACGTCATATCCTCGTAAACCGGCTTGTACCGGTCATAGGGTATCCCCTCCTTTGTGGCCCAGCCCATAAACAGAGAGCTGTATCTGGACGGTATCAGTTCCGCATCCGGCACCTCTCCGTCCCTGACGCACAAAAGCTGCCACGCTTCCCCGTCCACCACAAATGTCACGGTATGGCTGATTCCGCCGCCCAGCCAGACTTCGTTCAAAAAATCTCTTCTTTTTTCGATGAAATATTTCAAGTATCTGACATCATTGTCATATTCTTCGTAATACTGATACCGGTTCTCAAGCTCTTCCCATCTGATACTGTCCATTTCGGCGGATTTCCGGCTTTCCAGAACCATCTTGTCAATCCCGCCCGCTAACAGGGAATTGAGATAGGGAAGCGCCTTCTCCTCGTACATTTTTACCATTTGTCCGTAAAAATCTTCTTTTTCATATAATTCCGCAAACACATCCGTTCCATACACATGGTCCCTTAGTCTTGTGATTCCCGCCGGATTGCTGGCAATCCTGTCCAGATTGCAGTTGCCGAAAGCCACGTCATAATCCCACACCGGCCCCGCAAAAATCTTACGGCTTACGGAATCCTCAGGCTTGTAAAAAAAGCTGCTTGTGACACCACCGTCATAATTCTTGGAAATTTCCTCCACCAGATATTTCCGGATAAAGGAATCCACGTCAATATATTCCGAGTAATGCTTTCCCGTGACGGGATGAATCCCGTCCTCCTTTGAGACGGCGTCCTGAAATTCCTGCATCAAATCCGCAATATAATTTACCTGGTCTTCCGAGGCATACAGAGGGCTTTGCAGTGTATAACAGTCCCCCTGGTCTGTCACGAAACCGCTGATTTCCGTCTCAAAGCGCGACTCAATCTCTCTTTCCAACAGATATCCCCCTGACAGGTCCCCGTTATCAATCCCGGTTTCCACCCATTTTCTGGTGCCCTCTTCATTCCCGCCGGGCGTAAGCTTTTCAATCTCCTGCGGGCTGTAAACGGCCTCCAACAGCTTTTCCATATCCCGGATAGCGACGCTTCCCTCGTCCACCCGTATCTTTTCCGTCAGAAAATAGTTCCCGTAATAGCAGTTGTTGATATACAAATCAATCATTTTTCCGTCCGGTACATATTTCATCTCAAGCTCCGAAGCCAGTTCCAGCGCGACCTGATTGCGGAGCCTTGTTTCATCATATCCGTTTGCCAGGAGGTTAAAGGATGCGGCTTCACCGAACCCGAAAAAATCCACATCTTCACAGAGCTTTATCTGATAGGGCTTCTTTGACAGCCCCCAGGTGGAATTTCCCCTTCCCCTGATGCTCTCCGCCTTACCGGCATACAGTTTTTCACCGGTTTCGCCATAAAGCGCCGCGCTTCCCTCCTCCTGATTTTCCTTGTCTTCATCAATGAAGTCCGTACTCCCGGAAACGGTGGTAAGGGACAGCACAGGCAAATCGGAGGAATACATGAAAGCGGCTCCGCATGTAAGCCCCTCCCCGTCGTCTGCCGGCACTGTAAGCTCATAGAGCCTTTCTTCGGAAATTCCCCGAAGGACGTCCCCCTCTTTTACTTCCGTATCCCCGATAAAAATGCTTCCTCCCGGCGCCGTTTTAAGGACCAGCCCTCTGCCTTTTGCAAAGCCGGGCAGAAAAAAATAACAGATTCCGGTATTGCTCCGCCACATGGATACCCAAAACGCCTCCGAATCCTCTTCATAGCCCTCCAGGGAAAAACATACTTCCGGCAGCGCTTCCTGTTCTATCGCCACTTCCGGCGCAGGAGTTTCTTTTTTTTCTTCCAGCCCGGCTTTTCGCTCTTCTTCTATCTCTTCCCTGTCCCCAAGGCTCTGCTCCTCCACAAGAAAGACGTCCTTTTTTCTGTGTTCGCTTATCTTTTCCTTTACCACAGGATATCCCGCCATAAAAAGAAGCAGCGCAGCGCCGGCCAAAGCCAGCGCCGTTGTAATTTTTCTGTTTTCCTCCATTGTTATAACCATGCTCCTTTCCAAAGCCTGCGGCCTTCCGCCGCTGGTGAAAGTCAGTAAATCTGCTCGTTCTGTCTGTGGATTTCAGGCGCTTCATATTTGTCCATGAAGTCCTCCCCCAGAAAAACTTTTTCTTTTGCGAAGGAAATCGCCGCCGGAACGGTAAATACAGTGACAACTCTGTCAAAAACCAGATTTTTTACGAAATTTAAAATTTCCATGGGAAACTTTCCGTCCAGCACAATATGTTCAGGAAACAGGCTCTTATAATCCAGTGCGTCTCTTGGGTGCGGCTTAATCAGAATCTGGGCTCTCCTGCCCTCAACCACCCCGTATTCCGCGATAATGTCCCTGAAAATCCGCTCTCTTGTTTCCAGGTCGCACAGAGGCTCCGACAGCACCAGCACCTTATGCTCGTGCCCTTCCCCAAAAGCCAGCTTCTCCTCCAGCTCCTTCAGATTATCTATGAAAACAGACACAAGTGTCGTTTTTTCTTCTTCTCCTAACCCCTGTGTCAGTTCTTTTCTCGGCTTTTCGATATATTTCGGGCAGGGGTATTCCAGAACCGAAATGTCATTGACCTCCATATCCAGGCAATACTTCGCGTATCCGTTCTGGATGAAAATCAGGTTTACGGCGGCTATCCGGGCTTTCAGGCCGAAATGCCCTCTGTTGTCGTACCGGGCGGTATCATAATAGCGAATGCAGTCAAGCCCGTCCTCTAAGGCATGATAATAAATCTTATGGGTGTTCAGATAGTAGCCGATGGGGTCCGAATCGCAGAACACGTAAATATCCTCATACTCCCGCAAATCCACCGGCACAAAAGGCGCCTGCAGCTTTCCCATCATTCTGGTATATTTTATCCGTGCAAGCATATTCAGCACAATATTTCCCCTGTCTTTATGGAAACGGGCAAGCCCGGGAAAATAGCTCTCCGGCTTTTCGTCGTAGGGAATAACTTCCGCAAAAAGCCCGGAAGAAAGCGCGCGCTCCTGCAGCGAGCCGAAATCGTTTGACAGGCGGCTCAGCATCAGCGAAGCCTGTCCCCTCACGGCCCCGCCGCCGCTCTTTGGCAGATTTAATTCTTTCAGACATGCAATATAGGCATGATAATAGGTGTGGCAGATATAAATTCTTTTTTTCAAGTTAAAAGACTCCTCATATCATTACAGAATTTTACATTCCCAGTTATCTTATCATAGTTTTTTGTTTGATTGCAATGTATAATGGTGTATACTTACCATACAGAAGGCCAAAAACGTCCCTGTGCGAAACGGGGCGGCACGGAAAGGAAACATTATGCAGACAAGCGGCAAAAACCTTGCAATGATTACCGCCAGAGGCGGCAGTAAACGGATTCCCCGAAAAAATATCAAAGAATTTTGCGGTAAGCCCATTATCGCCTACTCCATTGAAGCGGCTAAAGAAGCCGGCGTTTTTGACGAAATCATGGTTTCCACCGACGATGAGGAAATCGCGCAAACCGCCCGTGCATTCGGCGCGCGCGTCCCCTTTTTCCGTTCAGAGGAAAATTCCGGCGACTACGCTTCCACCGATGACGTGATTATGGAAGTCCTTACGGCCTACCGCAATGCGGGACAGGAATTTGACGCCTTCTGCTGTCTTTATCCCACCGCGCCCTTTTTAAGCGGAGGACGGCTTCGGGAAGCCATGGAACTGCTGAGAGAGGCGGACAGCGTTATGCCCGTGGCGCCTTTCTCCTATCCTCCCCAGAGGGGACTTATTTTAAACGAAAAGGGGTATGTGGAACGGCAGTTTCCCGAGTACGCGGCCGCGCGCAGCCAGGACCTTCCCCGAATTTACCACGACTGCGGCCAGTTTTACGCCTGCCGCACCGGCCCCTTTATGCAGGCTAAGACCACCGACGTTCCCTGCCTTGTTCCCTTAATCCTGACGGATTTGGAGGTGCAGGACATCGACACGCCCGAGGACTGGGCGCTGGCGGAAATGAAATACAGGATTTTACATGAAAAAACTACCTGATATCCCAAAGGCGCGGACACACCGGCGCCTGAATCTTTGGAGGTTACTGCCATGGAACAGCTTCAAACGCCCTTTTTCCGGATAAAGGAAAAGGACTTATTATATGATATTTCGATTTTAAAAGAAGCCCTCTTGAAAAACTGGGGCAATTACATCGCGGGGTATTCCGTAAAAACCAACTCTCTGCCGTGGCTTCTTTCCTATTTAAAAGCACAGGGCTTTTATGCGGAGGTTGTCTCGAAACCGGAATATGACCTGGCGGTAAGGCTTGGCTTTTCGTCGGAGCATATCATTTACAACGGCCCCATTAAGGACAAAAAAATATTCGAGGAGGTACTCCTTGCCGGCGGCTATGTAAATCTGGATTCCGGCTACGAGCCTGACTGGCTGGCGGAATTAAGCGGCCGCTTCCCTGAGCGCAGTTTTCCGGTGGGGCTTCGCGTCAACTGCGACATTGCCGCCCTCTGCCCGGAGGAAACTCTCGTGGAAGAGGAGGGCGGGAGATTCGGCTACTGCTATGAAAACGGCGTGCTGGGAGCCGTAATCAAAAGGCTGGAAAAGCTTCCCAATGTGAAAATATCCGGCCTTCATCTTCACTCCTCCACTCAGTCAAGAACCGTACACGTATACGGCGCGCTGGCGAAAATGGCGGTCCGCATCGCCCGGGAATACGCCCTTTCTCTCGATTACGTGGACATGGGCGGGGGGTATTTCGGCGGAAGAGACGACAAGCCGGATTACCGGGATTATTTCCGGGAAATCTGCAAGGAGCTTTCGGCGCACTTTTCCCCGGATAAGACGAAAATTATTGCGGAGCCCGGCGTTTCCCTGATTTCAAGGGCAACCACCTTTGAAACCACCGTTCTTGACGTGAAGGATATCCGGGGGAGGAAATTTATTGTGACGGACGGGAGCCGCACGAACCTGAATCCGTTGGTGACCCGGCACGTTTATCCCCACCATATACAGTATATTTCCGACACCTCTGTCAGAAACAGGGAGCACGACCAGTGGGTGTGCGGAGCCACCTGTATGGAATACGACAGGCTTTTTGAAATCGTTGACGGCGCCGCTCTCATTCCCGGGGATAAAATTATCTACGATACGGCCGGCGGATATACCATGTGCCTGAACCCTCTGTTTATCAATTATTTTCCGGCGGTTTATATCGAGCATACAGACGGCACGCTTTTTACCGCAAGAGACGCCTGGTCCAACGACGAGTTTATGATGAAAAATTATACGGAAAGCGAGGCTTGCTTATGAAGAAAGAAATCAGAATCGGAAAACGGACAATCAGCGAAACTTCCCCCGTTTTCGTGGTCGCGGAAATATCCGGCAATCACAATCAGGATTACGGACGCGCCATAGAGCTTATCCATGCGGCAGGCGAAGCCGGCGCGGACGCTGTAAAGCTCCAGACCTACACCGCCGACACCATCACCATTGACTGCGACGACCCGGCCTTTACGATTCACGAGGGAACCATCTGGGACGGGCAGACCCTTCATCAGCTTTACTCCCAAGCTTATACTCCCTGGGAGTGGCAGGCCCGGCTGATGGAGGAGGCAGGCAGGCTGGGAATGGAATGCTTTTCCTCCCCCTTCGATTTAACATCGGTTGACTTTCTGGAGCGTCTGAATGTGCCGGCCTACAAGATTGCCTCCTATGAAATCAACGACATTCCCCTGATTCGAAAGGTTGCCAGGCTTCACAAGCCTGTCATTCTCTCTACGGGGGTTGCCTATCCCGAGGACATTGAACGGGCTTTCGACGCCTGCCGGCAGGAAGGGAACGAGGACGTGATTTTACTTAAATGCGTATCCGCCTATCCCACCCCCTACGAAGCGGTAAATTTGAGAGTGATTCCCACTCTGGCAAAAACCTACGACTGCCTTGCGGGCATTTCCGACCACACCATGGGAACCATCGTCTCGGCAGGCTCCGTCGCTATGGGCGTTAAGATGGTGGAAAAGCACCTCACTCTCCGGCGCTCCGACGGCGGGCCGGACAGCGCCTTTTCCATGGAACCGAAGGAATTTGCGCAGATGGTAAAGGATATCCGCATTATGGAAAAAGCCCTGGGAAGCGACGTCTACGGGCTTACCGAAACCCAGAAACTGGAGCACGGCGGTTCCCGTTCCCTTTTCGTTGTGGAGGATATCGACGCCGGACAGCTCCTCACCCCCGAAAATATCCGCTCCATCCGTCCCGGCAACGGTTTATGCGGTTTACACACCATGCATTATGAGGAAGTCCTTGGAAAAACAGCAAAAACATTCCTGAAGAAAGGAACGCCGCTTCAATGGGAACTCATCAGTTGATTTATTTAAGGACAGACGGAAACAAAAATATTGCGTCCGGCCATTTAACCCGCTGCCTGTCCCTTGCCCTTGCGTGCAGGCAGCTTGGTATGGACGTTCATTTTCTGGTTTCCGATGAAGAAAGCCTTTCCCTGCTGCAAAGCATTTGGGAGAGCTGGGCAAAGACGGAGGAAAAGATAAGGGAGCCCTTTACTTTGCAAACGGCTTTTGCTATTACAAAGCTTAAGACCGCTTCCTATGACTGTTTAGAGCAGGAACTACCGGAGCTGACCGCCCTTCTCTCCGCTCCGGTTCCCGGCACTTTTCCTTCCGCAAACGCTTCTCCCGAAAACGATATATGTGTCACAAGCAAAAGACCGGTATTACTCATTGATTCCTACTATGTAACCGAAGCCTATTTATCCGCCTTAAAGCCTTTTGCCGCAATCGCTTATCTGGACGATTTGCGGCTTTTTGACTATCCCGTGGATTTGCTTGTCAACTATGACGTAATCCCCAAGTCAGAGCTGCCCGCCTATCGGGCCGCCTGCCAGAACGCCGGACGCCTTCTTCTGGGCGCCGCCTACACGCCCCTGCGCAGCCAGTTTCAGGGAAAGCAGATTACAATAAAAAAGCATGTCGGAAATATATTAATTACCACTGGAGGAAGCGACCCTTACCATTTTTGTCTTTCCTTTATCCATAAACTGAAAATTTTAAATTCGGAGAATCCCTGTATTTTTTCGGACACTGTGTTCCATATTATAATAGGAAAACTTAACGATGACAAAGACGCTCTTTATATGCGCGCCAGAGAACTGCCCTTTTTAAAGCTCCATGAAAATGTGTCCGATATGGCCGCGCTCATGCTTGGCTGCGATTTTGCCGTATCCGCCGCCGGAACCACCTTATATGAACTCTGCGCTCTGGGCGTTCCCTCCGTCAGCTTCACCATGGCTGACAACCAGACCGCTTCCGCCAAAGCCTTCGCAGACGCCGGCGCAATTCCCTTTGCCGGAGATATCCGTGAAAATCCGGACGAAGTTCTTGCAATGATTTTGAGGCTTATAAAAGATTTCCATGACGGCAATTCTTATCATCAGAGGAAGTCCGCGCAGGCAGCCATGCGCAGACTGGTTGACGGCAGCGGCGCGCTGCGTATCGCGCAGGCACTCAAAGCTCTTTCCGAGGCCTGAAATTTAAAAATTTTGAAAAATTTTAAATAAAGTATTGACCTTATACCAGGTATATCCCTTACAGTCAGCTTAACAAACAAGTTGACTTCCATACAAAACCATTTTCAAAGAAAGGGAAAGGAGGGTGGTATCATTGAATATCAATGAACTGGAAACCCGGACAGGAATCACCAAACAGAATATCCGCTTTTATGAAAGGAAGGGACTGCTCCACCCGTCAAGAAACGAGACAAATAATTACAGGGAATATACGGAAGAAGATTTCCGGACGCTCCAGACAGTGAAAATCCTGCGAAAGCTGGATTTTTCCATAGAGGATATCCGAAACATTCTTTCCGAAGAAATTCCTCTTGACGAATCTCTGAAGCACCACCTGAAAACCCTTCAGGAAAAGCAGCAGGAGCTTGACGCCTGCATCGTAATCTGCCGGGAGCTACTAGGATGCGATATCAAATCCCTTGATGTAGACGACACTCTTCAGAAAATGGAAACGATGGAAAGAAATGGAGGGAAATTTATGTCAATTATTATGGATTACAAAAGGTTTGCAACAGCGGAAAGCAAAAAACGCTTTTCTTTTAAGCCGGACACCATGGTACTGAACACCGAAGAATTTACCGAAGCGCTTCTCCAATATGCCCGCGAAAGTAATCTGAATCTGGTAATCACAAAGCCCGGCATGTCTCCGGTTTTTGAAATAGACGGCCTGGAATACACGGCCATGCGTACCTTTGACCGGTTTGGCGCGACCATAAACTGCAGTCTCACCCACCCGGAAGAAGTGGAAACAAAAGATATTCCGAAAGCGCGCAAAATGCTGTACCGCTTCCTGCGCAGCCCTTTATTTATCGCCGTCATCATACTTGTGTATCTGGCAATCAGCAGACAGAGTCTGTGGCCCGCCCTTTTGGTGGGAGCCGTTACTCTCCCTTATTTGTTCTGGGCCTTTCCCAGAGTCAAATAAGAGAGCGCATTTTCTTTTGGTCTTTTACTTCTCTGCAGCCACTTTTACGGATTCCAGTCCGTAAAACCTGCTGACCCCTCTGTTTTCCCAGTCCTCCGGGTCCTCCTTTATATCGGAAAAATAAAGGAGCTCCGGCTGGCTGGGGAGGGGACTTACCGTTATATTCTTTTCCCCGCTGTTATAAATCTCCATCCTCTCATGTAAGGCGTCCCCGTAAGCCTTTGCACTGCCGTTTGACAGGTCTGTCAGCGCGGATGAAAAAACAAAATAATGAGGGTCCGGTATGATTGTAATGACCGCGGCCAGTCCGAAAAACAAAATACAGCCAAGCAAGCACCAGATTTCATTGAGCGAAAAATCCGCCCCGGCTCTCTTCTCAACTTTTTTCCGCACCCAGCCGGTTACATAGCCCACGCACAGGGTAAGAACCAGAATAAACATGGTAAAGGTGAGCGCCTGCAGCCTGGCGGCCCCGATATTCCCCACCGCAAAAAGAGAGGGCGTCATCATTGCCGAAACCAGACAATAACCGAAAAGCACTGCAATCAAAGGACAGGGGAAGGTAAATTCCGTCTTTTCCGCCATATGCCAGCACAAGGGAACCAGCAAAACAACAAGCAGAATTATCGGCCACCCGAACCACTGGCCAAGGCAGTAATCCAGACAGTAATAAAAGGAAACCAGAACCGCTTTTACCGGATTCATACCGCTTGCGCCTTCCGCCCGCACCCAGTTACCGGGGGCCGCCACATTGAGCACAAATCCCAGGAAAAACGCCGCCACAGGCATGATAAGCATCCGGTACTCCTTCCATTTTTTGTGGTAAAAAAGAAATCCGGCCGCCACAGACAGGACTATCGCCACGTTTAACGCCGTAAGCTGATTGCCGCCGCCGGTCAGAAAGCCAAGGAGAGACACCATAACAAGCTTCAGCTTTCCGCTTTTTCCCCTGTCACAGGCAATGGAAATCAAAAGTCCGTAAAAAAACAGGGACATGCCGTGGACAAACATATAATTTACCGCGCCGCAGTACCAGTAAAACGCCTCCACCCGGCCCACCATACATTGTACCGTGATAAACAACATTGCCATTACCGCGCAGCGGCTGATATATCTGTCCGCCTTAAAGACTCTGACAAAAATGGTTCTCAGCAGATAGGCGGTTGAAAAGCTGAGCATGGCAAGCATAATAAAGACCGTCAGCACGTAAAAGCGTTCCCCGAAGCTGCTGGGCGGAACCGCCATCAGAAAATTGGAGGTAAAGTACCCCATCCAGGTAATCCAGTCTTCTATTCCCCTCAGAACCCCGGCCCAGACGGCGCTTAAAATATTGTGGCTGCTCACCCACGCCTGCCTGCAGTTGTTGCCGATTGTATAGTCGTCCGCGCTGGGATAGTTGTACCAGCCAATCCATAGAAGCGGTATCAGGCTTATCACATAGATTCCCGTAAGAAAAACCGACAAATTTTTCGGCGTAACCCATTTTGCCAGCCTTCCGTTTATTTTTTCAATTTTCCTGTTTTTTACCGAAATCACCTGGACAAAATCCCCTTTCCCGTTATCTGCTATGCGAACAAACCGCCGTACGCAAAATAATCTCTGATATTCCTACATGGTAACACGAGAAGAAATACCGGTCAAGAAATGAACTTGAAAAAGCACCCGCAAGCGGATATACTGTTAAATACAGACGTTACCGACGGAAAGGCGAACCTTTATGAATCCCCTGAAAAGACAAGAGAAAATAATTTATATCCTTACTTTATGCTACATGGTTCCCTGCGGAATCCTGCTTGCCTTTAACAGCCTTTTTTCTCTTTTTCAAACCACTTATATGGAACTGTATCAGGAAATAGAAAAGCCCCTTTACAAGCAGGACTCTCCTGTTTTTTTACTGTTGCTTTTCTTCCTTTTTGCGGGTCTGTGGGGGCTGTTTTTCAGAAAGCACGCCGCCACCCAAAGGCTCTGCCGCTTATTTGAAAAAACGGCGCTGATTTATTCCGTCGTTATCTGTATGCTCATTATTTTCATATACCGGGTAAATGTCGCCTGTGACAGCCAGTCCTTAAGCGACATAGCCGTCGCTTTTTTAGGCGGCGACTATTCTTCTTTTTCCGGCGACGACTATCTGGCGCACTATCCCCACCAGCTCGGCATGGTTGGTTTCCTTGAAATCATCTATTTCATTTTTGGCGTAAACAATTTTACGGTTCTTCAGCTATTAAATACAGCCGCTATTTTTTCGGCCGTATATTTTCTTCACCGGATTACGGAAGAATTGTTTCCCGATTTTAATGTCCGCATAATGCTCTCCGTCCTTTGCCTCGGCCTGCTGCCTCTTTATCTCTATGTAACGTTTATTTACGGGGACATTCCCGGCATGGGATTTGCCATGCCCGCCGTTTATCTGATAATCCGCTACTTAAACACCAGGAAGCGTTTCCTTATTATTCCCGCTTCCCTCTGCATGTGTTTTGCCGTTTTGTTTAAGTCCAACAATTCCGTGATTCTTGCCGCCGCTGTCATAATACTGATATTATATTCCATCACCGCCAGAGACTGGTTTTCTCTCGTTTTTACCGCCGCCCTTCTGATTCTTCCCGCCGCGGGAACCTCTCTGATTGATTTTTATTATGTAAAAGCTTCCGGGATTTCCGAAATTCCGGGCGGTATTCCCAAAGTTGCATGGATTGCAATGGGACTGCAGGAAAACGAATATCTGGAAAACGGCTGGTATAACGGCTATAACTGGGTCACCTACTCCGAATGCGGCCTTGA